>JAQSCR010000158.1 GCA_029945495.1 Pseudolabrys sp.
GGCGGCGCGCCTTGTCGAGGTTGACGTTGTCCGGCCACGAATTGAGCGGCGCGAAGCGCTGCTGGCCGGCGCCGGCGCCGCCACGGCCGTCGGTGATGCGATAGGTGCCGGCGCTGTGCCAGGCGAGACGGATGAACAGGCCGCCGTAGTGACCGAAGTCGGCCGGCCACCACTCCTGCGAGTCCGTCATCAGGGCGGTGAGGTCCTTGATCACGGCATTGAGATCGAGGCTTTTGAATTCCTTGGCGTAGTTGAAACTCTTGCCCATCGGATCGGCGTCGGGATGCGTCGCATGCAGCACGCCGATATCGAGATGATCCGGCCACCAGTCGCGGTTGCGACGACCTTTAGTGTGCGAAACTGGGCACTTGCCCGCGCTCTTTTCATCCGTCTTTGCGTCCATGATCTTGTCCTCCGCTGAAACTGCGCTCGCAAAAGGGACTAGCGGGCGCTTGCGACGCTTATATGGACTCGTTCCAATAAGGTCTAATCGTATTGATTGCCCCTATCGATAACTATATCTTATCGGCGGAAGCGGAAATCATGATCACCTTGCGTCAGTTGCGTTATTTGGTGTCCTTGGCCCGCCACCGGCATTTCGGCCGGGCGGCGCAGGATTGTGCCGTCAGCCAGCCTGCGCTTTCCATGCAAATCCGAGAGCTGGAGCGCGAGATCGGCGCCGAACTGGTCGAACGCCGGCCGGGCGAAATCGCGCTCACCGACACCGGCCTCGACGTGGCGCGCCGCGCCGAACATATCCTTGCCGCCGCCCGCGACCTGGTCGATTTCGCGCGCCATCGCGACGTGCTGAGCGGGCGGCTCGTGCTCGGCATTATCCCGACATTGGCGCCTTACATTCTGCCGCGTGTGCTGCCGCAGTTGCAGGCGCGCTATCCGCTGTTGCGGCTGGAAGTGCGCGAGACCCAGACCAAGCAGTTGCTCGCCGAGCTGGCGAGCGGCGACCTCGATTGCGTGATGCTGGCGCTGCCGGCGGAGGACGCGGATGTCGAGTCCTTGCCGCTGTTCACCGATGCCTTCCTGCTGGCGGTGCCGGCCGCCGATCCGTTGCCGGCGCATTCGCGGGTCGACGTCGCCGACGTCGATCGGCGCCGGCTGATCCTGCTCGAGGAAGGTCATTGCCTGCGCGATCAGGCTTTGGCGTTCTGCGCCACCAAACGGCGCGACCAGCCGGCCGGGCTCGGCGCGACGTCGCTGACCACCGTGATGCAGATGGTCGCGAACGGCTACGGCGTGACTTTGGTGCCGGAAGTCGCGATCGACGCCGAGCTGCGCGATGCGCGCGTCAAGCTGCTGCGCTTCGCCGAGCCGGAGCCCGGCCGCACCATTGGGCTTGCGTGGCGGCGCACCTCGCCGCGCGGCAATGACTTCGCGGCATTGGGCGCGGTGGTGAAACAGGCGCTCGACCGCGCCGGCTAGACATCGATTTCGCGCTGCAGCTTCTTCGGATCTTCCAGGCAGTAATAACCGGAAAGCCGCGTCACCACCTTGCCGCGGATCCATTCGTTCATGATCCGGCTGACATTCTCGCGCGCGATGCCGGCCATTGCGGCGAGATCGGTCTGGCTCAGCTTCTGCCGGATGACGACGCGGCCGGCGCCGACATCGTTGCCGAAGGCGTGCGCAAGATCGAGCAGCGCGCGCGCCCCGCGGCCTTTCAGCGGCAGGAAGCTTCCCGCCGCGACGATCTGATCGGTGTCGCGCAGGCGCGCCGCCATCACATTCAGAAGATATTTGTAGATCGCCGGTTCGGCGGCGGCGAATTTCTCGAAGGCCGCGCGGCTGAGAAAGCGCAGCTTGCAATCGCGCAGCGCCGTCACCGTGGCCGAGCGCGGCAAACCGTCGATGATGGCGAGATCGCCGACGATCGAACCGGGGCCGAGAATGGCGAGAATGCGTTCGGCGCCGCTGGCCGAGGCGATGCTGACTTTGAGCAGCCCATCGTCGACGCGGTAAAGGCCGTCGCCGGGGTCGCCGGCCATGAACAGCACTTCGTCGGCGGTAAGGCTGCGCGCGGTCGCGCCGGCCAGCAGCGGCGCGGCGAGCCGGCTGGGCAGGTCGGACAACAGATTCGTGCCGGCGGGCCGCGCAGATGCCATGCCGGCCTGTCTAGCAGAAAACATTGGAGGAGCGCGAAGTCGGGGCAATGTCGTTTATTTTCAGTTCAAAGCGATTTTGACGGTGATCGGCGCCAGCGGGTCGATGCCGTTGAGCGGCTGCGGATGATAGCGGACCACCTCAATCGCCCAGGCCGCGGTGCACAGCACGAAGAAGGTGAGGCCGATCAGGATGATACTTCGCATGACGCCGCTCCCTTGTTTGCCGCACCGCGCCAGGATGTCGGCCGGTTGCCATGGTTAACAACCTACGAATGGGCCCCGCCCGGCGCTGTGACCCCGGTCACAAAAGCGCGCATTCCGGCGCGGCCACTTAGGCATGGAAAATGCGGCCCGCTCGGCGAGCCGGCTGGGCAAAAAAAAAGCGGCCCGCAAGCGGGCCGCTGTGCAAGTCGGGGTGGGTTCAAGTCGAGGGGCCTCTTGGGGAAGAGGCCCCTCGGGGTCAGGGCTTCTTTGGGGAAAGAAACCCTGGGGGGAGGAGGTTAGATCGAGCCGAAATTCGCATTCATCGACGCCTGCATCACCGGGCCGCGGGCCGGCGCCCGCAACGGTGCGCGGCCGGGCTGCGATGACTGGAGCTGCGCCGGGGTTGCTTGGGCAGGAAAGGCTTGGGCGGCGCTGTCGACACCGCCCGGATAGGGACTGACCAGGTTGGTCACGAGCGCGGCGACCGCGAGAAGCAGGGTGAAAATTGCGAGAATGATGGTCTTCGGCATTGTCCGTCCCTCCTGTTGGCGGCTTACGAAGCTCGTTTCCGATGCTTGCAAACTAGGCCACTGGACGATGGCGGGCTGTGACCGGCGTCACAGAAATGCGGATTCGAAAAACCGGTGAAAACCGCAATAAAAAAGGGCGGCCACGATGGACCGCCCTTTTCGATTTCGCCTTTGCCGAAAGTTTATTCGGCGGCCGGGGCCTGATCGCCACCCTGCTTGCCTTCGAGATCTTCGCCGGTGGTCTGGTCGACGACCTTCATCGACAGGCGCACTTTGCCGCGATCGTCCATACCCAACAGCTTGACCTTGACCTTGTCGCCTTCCTTGACAACGTCGGTGACCTTGTTGACGCGGCCGGCGGAGAGCTGGCTGATGTGCACCAGACCGTCCTTGGCGCCGAAGAAGTTGACGAAGGCGCCGAAGTCCATGGTCTTGACCACGGTGCCATCATAGATCACGCCGACTTCCGGATCGGAGGTGATCGACTTGATCCACTTGATCGCCGCTGCGATCGACTCAGCCGAAGCGGAGGCGACCTTCACCGAACCGTCGTCCTCGATGTTGATCTTGGCGCCGGTCTTTTCGACGATCTCGCGGATCACTTTGCCGCCGGTGCCGATCACTTCACGGATCTTGTCGGTCGGGATCTTGAACATCTCGATGCGCGGGGCGTGTTCGCCGAGTTCGGCGCGCGCCGAGGTCAAGGCCTTCGCCATTTCGCCGAGGATGTGCAGGCGGCCGTCCTTGGCCTGACCCAGCGCGACCTTCATGATCTCTTCGGTGATGCCGGCGATCTTGATGTCCATCTGCAGCGAGGTG
>JAQSCR010000159.1 GCA_029945495.1 Pseudolabrys sp.
GTCGCGAGTTTGACGCCGATCTCGGCCACCTCGGCATATGGCAACGGCAATTTGGACAGGCTGGGCAGCAAGGTCGTGCCGGCGATCTCCTCCATCGCCAGGTAAGGCTGGTCGGCGAAGCCGCCGGCGGCGACGAAATGCGGAACATGGATGCCGGACAGCTTCGGCATGATCATCTGTTCCATTTCGAAACTGACAATCGCCGCCGGATCGGCGCCTTCGCCGATGCGCGGCACTTTCATCAGCACCGGGCCGGGCAGGTCCGCGCGGGTGACGCGCCACAGCATCGCCATGCCGCCGGTGTGCACCAGTTCTTCCAGTCGGAAACCGTCGACGATGACGCCGGGTTGGTGCAGCGGCTTGGCCATCGCGTCAGTTTCCCACGAACAGGCGCTCGGCCAGCCAGAGCGGCAGGCCAGCTTTGCGAATGCGCGCCGCCGCTTCATCGATGTCGTAGGGCACGCGGCAGTAGGTGATTTCCTTTTTCTCGGTATCGAGCAGTGCGTAAGCAGCGGCTGGATTGCCGTCGCGCGGCTGGCCGACCGAACCGATGACGGCGAGCCAGCGCCGGCCCGGCAGCATCGGGATCGGCGCGCCGGCGACCGGCGTGAACGCCGTCATCTTGGCCGTGATCGACAGGCTGTAGAGCGCCGGTTGGTGGATGTGGCCGCAGAAGGTGATGTGCGCCGGCGTGGCCTCGAGACTGGTGGCCGCCTCGACCGTGCTTTTCACATAGATCCAGCTTTTCGGTTTGCTGGCTTCGGAATGCACATAGAGCCGGCCTTGGTCATGCAGCGCCAAAGGCAGACGTTCAAGAAACTTCCGCTGCTCGGGACCGAGCTGACTGCGCGTCCATTCGATGACCATCTGCGCTTCGGCGTTCATGCTCTCGCTTGGCACATTGATCGCATTGTCATGGTTGCCGAGCACGGCCAGCGCGCCTTGCTCGACCATGTCCATGACCGTGGTCACCGCCCAGTCGGGATCGGCGCCATAGCCGACATAATCACCGAGCAGCACGAAGCGTTGCGCGCCCGCGCTGCGCGCCTGCGTCAGGCACGCTTCGAAGGCCTGCCGGTTGGCGTGGATGTCGGCGAAGATAGCGATCAGCACGGCGGGTCCCCCGAACGCATCATCCACAACGTGGCATCGTTGACCCTTGATGTGTGTCAATCGCGCGCGGATCGCAAGCGCCGGGAGCCAGACAGGAAAAACGCCGCGGCGAGGGTCCGCGGCGCTTCCGATGTCAGCCAGAACGACTAGCGGTAGATATAGCGGACCCGGCGGGTGGTCGGCTCGACCAGCACCGGCACGCCATTCACGTAGGCGTACTGATATTCGGAGTCGGGGACCGGGGCGAGGGCGACGTCGGGCGGCAGGCCGGCGCCTTCGACGACTTCGCCGTTGAGATAGACCTGCTGCCGCGGATGCTGCACGATATAGGTCTGCACGGTCGGCGGCGGCGGGGCGATTGGCAGCGGCCGGGTGGTCGCGACCGGCGCGATGAAGTCGCCGCTATAGGTCGGGCGCACGATGGTGGTGCCGGTCGTTGCCGGCGGCGCGGTGTAAGCCACCGGCGGCAAGGTGCGGACGTTGGCGCCGGTCATGTACTGCGAATAGGCCCAACCCTGGGCGCCGTTATAGCTGATCTGGCACCACTGGCTGCCTTCAATACAACCGAGGATCGCGGCCTGGCCATTGGTGGGAATGGCGCCGGTGACTGGATATTCCGGGCCGGGACCGGAGCGGATGTTGAGCGGCGTGGTCGCGACGGCCATGGCCGGCGTCGAGATAGTCGTCGTTGTCGTGGTCGTCTGGGCGAGGACGGGCTGCGACAGAGCCGCGGTGCCCATGAGGGCGGCAATCAGTATCGTGCTTCTGGTCTGCATGACCCAAACTCCTGTTGATGGAGTTTGCTAACGCGGCAACAGGGTGCGGTGTTCCGGTGTTAAACCGTCAAGGGAACTTTCCGCGTTAAACGGCTCAATAGCCGACCGCGGTTCCATGCAGGTCGTAGGCATCGGCGCGCTCGATCTTGACGGTAGCGATTTCGCCGACACGCAGCGGACGCCGGCTGGCGACATACACCGTGCCGTCGATTTCCGGCGCATCGGCCATTGAGCGGCCCTTGGCGACCGTCGGACCGGCTTCGTCGATGATGACCTGCTGGCGCGTGCCGACCTTGCGCTTGAGCCTACGGGCGGAGATCGCCTGCTGGGTCTTCATGAAGCGGTGCCAGCGCTCTTCCTTCACTTCGTCGGGAACGTGATCGGGCAGCGCATTCGACGTCGCGCCGCGCACCGGCTCGTATTTGAAACAGCCAACGCGATCGAGCGAGGCTTCGTCGAGCCATTGCAGCAAGGTCTCGAATTCGGCGTCGGTTTCGCCGGGGAAGCCGACGATGAAGGTCGAGCGCAACGTCAGGTCCGGGCAGATCTCGCGCCAGCGCGCGATGCGCTCCAGGGTTTTTTCCTGCGAGGCGGGGCGCTTCATGCGCCTGAGCACATTCGGGTCGGCGTGCTGCAGCGGCATGTCGAGATAGGGCAGGATCTTGCGCTCAGCCATCAGCGGGATGACCTCATCGACATGCGGGTAGGGGTAGACGTAATGCATGCGGATCCAGATGCCGAGTTCGCCGAGCGCGCTGGAGAGATCGAGGAATTTGGCGCGGACTTCCCTGTCGCCCCACTGGCTGGCCGCGTATTTGATGTCGAGGCCGTAGGCCGAGGTGTCCTGCGAGATCACCAGCAGTTCCTTGACGCCGGCCTTCACCAGTTTCTCGGCTTCGCGCATCACGTCGGCGGCCGGACGCGACACCAGATCGCCGCGCAGCTTCGGAATGATGCAGAAGGTGCAGCGGTTGTTGCAGCCTTCGGAAATCTTCAAATAGGCGTAGTGGCGCGGCGTCAGCTTGATGCCTTCCGGCGGCACCAGATCGAGAAACGCATTGTGCTGCGGCGGCGCTGCGCGATGCACGGCCTCGAGCACGCTCTCATATTGCTGCGGCCCGGTGATCGCCAGCACGCCCGGATGCGCGGCGGTGATGTTTTCAGGCTCGGCGCCCATGCAGCCGGTGACGATGACCTTGCCGTTTTCCTTCAGCGCCAGACCAATGGCCGCGAGCGATTCCGCCTTGGCCGAGTCGAGGAAGCCGCAGGTGTTGACGATGACCAGGTCGGAGCCGGCGTGCTCGCGCGTCAACTCATAGCCCTCGGCGCGCAGCCGGGTGATGATGCGCTCGGAATCGACCAGCGCCTTCGGGCAGCCGAGCGAGACAAAGCTCACTTTCGGGGCCGCCAAAGAGGCATCGTTCGCGGAATCCAGCTGGGCAGGGGTGTCGAGCATGGGCAGGAGCTAAACGCTGTTGGCGGGGATGGCAAGGGTGCTTTATTCCGTCATTCCGGGACGGTCCGCAGGACCGGACCCGGAATCCAGATGAACTCTCGTGTGCATCTGGATTCCGGGTTCGCCCTCATAGCGCGTCGAAGACGCGCGTAAACGCGCTTATGCGGGGCGCCCCGGAATGACGACGTGATTCATCGCCCGTATTCTTTACCGGCCCCGGGCAGGCCGTCGTCCGAATCCGTCTCGTCTCGTCGCCCCCGATAAAACGAGGGCGCGCGGAACGCCGGGGTCACAACAACCCCATAGCCCTGTGCACGA
>JAQSCR010000160.1 GCA_029945495.1 Pseudolabrys sp.
TCGACCATCGTGTACTTTCCAGAGACCATGTAGCTCATGTTGGAGGGCCGGTCTGGATCATTGAACTCCGCCGCCATCTCGAAGCGCGGTTTGTCGCTCTCCTGCAGCTCGGATACCCATGTGATCGACCCGATGAAAAAACCGCGGGCCTCGATCGCGCGGTATTCGTCGCTGAGAATGAGGTTGGCCCCGCTCAGCACGACCTTGCGAACCTCGGCGGCGACCTCTTTCGCCTCTTCGTCCTGATCTGGCTCCTCGTCGGGTGCCGTGTGCGGTACGACGGGCGCTTTCTCGAGCCTGAGGCGGTAGACCTTCACGCTGGAAACGTTGTGCATGCGGGAGCCCGGGATCTTGTTGATGAGGTCGATGAAGAACTGCGTCCGGACCTTCGGGTCGCGTATGCCGGAAAAACTCAGCGTCCGCTGGGGCGGATTGGCACCCAGCGCGGCGGCGATCTTCTGCGTAATCTGGTCGACGATCTGGGTGGCCCGTTCGTTGCTGTGATGGCGGATGTCTAGCTTCTCCCCTTTTTTCTCTACGAGGATCTTGATGTCCCGCTCGCGGTATTGCAGCGACTGGGTCTTCGAAAAATCTGGATCGTGGTAGGTGACGTTCACCTCCAGGACATCCGCCGACTTCTGGGTAACCGTGTATTTTTCCTTCGCGAGGTCGTCGTTGCGCTCGGTGCGGACCTCAGTCACAATGGAGTTTACTTTCTCCAGGGTAACCTTTGCAGTCAGTTCCCGGCTAGAGTATTTCTCGTCGCGGTCCTTCGAGCTGTTCATCTCGTAGAGCCGGGCAAGCTTGCGCCAGTCCATCGGCAGGCGCGACACGTACTCCAGCATACGCTCGCGCACGTCCTCCTTGGAACCCAAGATGCCATATGAGGCCGCGAAGTCCCACATCTTGTCGTGGGACGTGCCGCATGCGTGCAGCATGTCGGCGACATCCT
Source organism: Pseudolabrys sp. (assembly GCA_029945495.1). Classification (GTDB taxonomy): domain Bacteria; phylum Pseudomonadota; class Alphaproteobacteria; order Rhizobiales; family Xanthobacteraceae; genus Pseudolabrys. The sequence goes on from JAQSCR010000160.1 coordinate 953, forward strand.
TGTCATCCGGGACGAAAAACCGGGGAAGGTGGTAGTTCGGCATGGTCAGGTGGGGCGGTCCATACCGAGATCGACCGTGCTGAACTCCTTCACGACGTTCGTGACGCGATGGAATTTTATCTGGTCCATCTTCGCCTTGAACTCGGGCAGCTCGTGATAGGAGGTGATGAAGAAATCACGGGCCTCCGCAAACACGGCGAGGGCGTTCTGGTCCGCATTGCTCAGCCGAAGATGGACGGTTTCATCGTCCGTGATGAACCCCCGTTTGAAGAACATTTCGAAGAGATAGAGGTACTCGTCGACGGCTGTGCCGGGCCCGTCGTAGTACACGACGTATCCGCGGTCCGGTCTGCCCTGGTACCGGTAGTGGAGGACCAAGATCGGGCCGAGCAGCTGTTCCGCGCTCGCATACGGCAGAAGCGGCTTCTGTGGTTTCGCGCGGACGCCGTAGGGGTAATACACGCTCACCTCCCCCTCGTCGCCTTTGGGAATCTGACTGCCGGCGATGAGGGCGTTTTGGTCGTTCAGAAGGGTGATCAGGTAGTTGATCCGGCGCGGGGTGAAGACATAGAGTCGCTTCTTTTCCGGAACCGGAACGGAGTTGCTGTTGAGTTTCGCGAGGAAATCGTCGACCCGCGACGGCGCCTTGTTATCGTGGTTGTACACGAAGAGAGCCCCGTGGATGGAGAAGTTGGAGGTGGTCGCCGCGAACTTCTGCTTCCAGTCTGCGGAATTCTCCGCAACCCGGATGGCGCGTGCAAGTGACCGAAGGGCCTTGCGCGTCGTATTGGCCTTGAGGGAGCTCTCGGCATAACTCTTCAGGTCGAAATGGATGAAAATTGCTTCGCCGGAATACGGATCGTCATACCGAAAAACGACGTCAGCCGGGAAATCCCGCTCCACCATCGCGCTTGGCGCCGCAGGCGGCTTTTCTCCGGCGCCGTCCTCGTCGGCATCATCCCCGGAAGACTGCTTTTCCTCCAGGATATCAAAGGCCTTAAAGTTATGATCCTTCGGGCCAACCCGTTTCCAGCCGAAGCGAGAAAATATCTCGTTGGAAACTTGGTTTGCGATTTCAGCAATTTGGGCGGTCTCGCCGGACATGGAGAGTATTGTTTAGTGGCCCGTAGAAGAGAAACAGAGCCGACTAAGTTCTGGCGAGAAAAATACATGCGGCAACCCAACTTCGTGATTTTAGCCGAGTCGAAAGTCGATTTGTGCGGTTTTTCCGCAACGACCAGCTGGCAGCGCATCTTAAATGCTGAGCTGACCCTGTCGCGGGTAAGCCCGAAATCACCGGTTGCCTGTCATGGACGATTCGGCTGGAATCACCTCTAATTTCCATGCCTGACAATCGAGAACTCGCGCTGCTGATCACGGTGGCGACATTCCTTTTGCTGGCCTTGCCTTGCGGGCCGACGCGAAAGTCCGTACTCAAAGTCCTCGCCTGCCTCTTCTGGTCTCGACTAACCATCGCGGGAATCGTCGGACTCGTATGGGTGGGCGCGGCGATCTCGGTCATGTGGTGGTTCGACATGTGGAGTCTATCCAACATGAAAGACACGTTACTGTGGTTCGCGACAGGTGGCTGCCTCTTGATTTTCCACGGCATGCAGGTGAGCAACCCAAACTCCGAGTTCAGAAGCCTCGTCGCAGAGCAGTTCAAGTTCGCCCTGTTTTTTGAACTCGTGGTGAACGCCTATCCCCTTTCGCTGATGGCCGAGTTTGGACTCCTGTTCGGGACTGGCCTTCTGGCGATGTTGATCGCCACAACCGACCTCAATCCCGTCCATGCCCAAGTGGGACGAATCTTCAAATTCGCGCTAGGGCTCGTGGTGATCTTTGTAGTGGGCACCGCGTTCTACCACCTCTTTACAGAACCCGAAGAAGTTTTTAGTAGGCCGGGCCTGCAGGTGTTCTGTCTGCCGATCTATTTTACGCTCGTACTTCTCCCGTACGGCTACCTGCTGACCGTCTATGCGGCTTATGAAACGCTCTTTGTCACACGGCTGGCCCAGCATGCCATGATGCCGCCCGAGGTGCGGCGCTATGCCAAATGGCAGTTGGTCAAGATCTGCAAATTGAACGCAAACGCCGTCAGGCGAGCGAAGGAGTTCCTTTCCGTCGAGCTACGGTGGGCGGATAGCCGCGAGGTGGTCGATGCGGAGCTGCTCCGCTTGCGGGAAGAGCTCCATTGGAACAAGCCGCCGGCCGCGGAATAGCCCTTCTAGTGAGTGACTCGGGCGGCGCGGCCGAACAATCAGTCGCTTCGGCCAGGGCGCTGCCAATACAGCCCTTCTCTACCGCAGAAAGAGCGCAGCCAATAACAACCGGTTTCGAGCAATTGGGTGCAAGTGGTTCTCAACCCATACCCAGCCATCATGGTTTATCCTGTTGCACCTATGACCAGTAATCCTAGCCGCGAATGTCTTAAAATAAACCACCCTTTGTAAAAGGCATCAGACACAGGGCACGAAATTCGAAAAAATGAGCCTAATGACGCAAATACCGGCCGCTAAATAGTGCTTACCGCGAGCTGCGTGCTTCAGTAGCATTAACGACCGAGGCTAGATCGTTCGGTGAAAAAGAACTCTTCTCCCAGCGTAGGGCCCGACTGCGAGACGGTATTAGCCTCACTTCAGTTCGTGTTGAATTCGGCTCGCCCCGA
>JAQSCR010000161.1 GCA_029945495.1 Pseudolabrys sp.
ACGAGGATTTCCCAATCGACGCCGTCGAGCGCGCGACTGAGGCGCTCGACCATGCCGGGGAGTTGGTCGCGCTCATTGAAGGTCGGCAGGATGATGGTGAGTTCGGGCGCGGGCGCGGTCGCGCCCGGCTTTGGCGCGGTCGCTGAAACTGCCGGTGCTTTCTGATCCATCGCCGCCGATTGCCCGTCTGTGCTAGATTCGCCGGGAACTTAGCCCTTTCATCGATCGCATACCATGCACACTGCCGTCGTGACGATACGCGAGCTGGACGCGGCCGAGGCGGAGACGCGGCTTGGCGAACTGGCCGTCATTCTGGTCGATGCCGTCGCCCACGGCGCGTCGGTCAATTTCCTGGCCGGGTTCACGCTCGCCGAGGCGGCGGCGTTCTGGCGCGGCCAATTGCCGGGCATCGCCGATGGCAGTCGCCATTTGCTGGTCGCCGATGACGGCGAGAGGCTGATCGGCACCGTGGTGCTGAGCAAGGCGCCGCAGCCCAATCAACAACACCGCGCCGACGTCGGCAAAATGCTGGTGCTGAGCGGCGCGCGCCGCCGTGGCCTCGGCCGCCGCCTGCTGGATGCCGTCGAGGCGCTGGCGGCGGCGCAGGGGCGCAATCTGCTGATGCTCGACACGCATACCGGCAGCGCCGGCGAGCGGCTTTACAGCGGCAGCGGCTGGACCGCCTTCGGCGTCGTGCCGGGCCATGCGCTGACGCCGGACGGCCGGCCTGCGCCGACCTCGTTTTTCTACAAACAGCTTTAGCCGCGCGACGGCTTCCCGCCCGGCGGCCGGCGTGGCATAGGGCTTGGCCTATGCGCTTGCCGAATCCCATGACCGCCACCGGCCGCCTGCGCGATGCGCTCCCTGGCTTTTCGCGTCGCTGGCGCGACGCGCTTGCCGACCCGAAGCGCGCCAACGGTGCGTTGCTGCTGACGTTAGCGGCCTATGTGCTGGTGTGGACGGTTTACGGCACCATCGCCAAGGGGACGCAGGGGCTGCATTTCGACATGCTCGAGGTGATCGCCTGGTCGCGCGATCTCAGCCTCGGCTATCTCAAGCATCCGCCGCTGGCCGCCGCCGTGGCGTGGGCATGGTTTTCCATCTTTCCGGTCGCCGAGTGGTCCTATTATTTATTGGCGATGACGATGCCGGCGCTGGCGTTGTGGATCGTCTGGCATCTTTCCGCCGATTATCTCGACGCCGACAAGCGCATCGCCGGACTGGCCTTGCTGATGCTGGTGCCGTTCTTCAACTTTCATGCGCTCAAGTTCAACGTCAACACGGTGCTGATGCCGCTCGCGGCGGCGACTACCTTGTGGTTCCTGCGCTCGGTCAGGACGCGCAGCGCGCTGTATGCCGCGCTCGCCGGCATCGGGGCCGCCGGCTCGATGCTGGGCAAATATTGGTCGATCTTTCTGCTGGCCGGGCTGGTCACGGCGGTGCTGGCCGACCGCCGCCGCGCCGCCTATTTCAAATCGACGGCGCCGTGGATCACCATCATCACCGGTTTCGTCGTGCTGCTGCCGCATGTCGTCTGGCTGCGCAATAATAATTTCGCGCCGTTCACTTATGCGATGTCGATTCACGGTGACAAGCCTTTCATCGACACGCTCATCGCTGCGCTCGGCTATCTCGCCGGTTCGATCGGCTATGTCGCGCTGCCGGTCATTCTTGTGCTGATCGCGGCGCGGCCAAGCCGCGCGACGCTCAAGGAAATGATCTGGCCGGCCGACACCGAACGGCGGCTGGCGGCGGCGGCGTTCTGGGGACCGTTCCTGCTGCCGGCCGCGGGCGCGCTGGTCTCCGGCACCGAGATCACTTCGCTGTGGTCGATGTCGGCCTGGACGCTGCTGCCGGTGCTGCTGCTGTCGCCGCCGGCGATCGCATCGGCGACGACTTGGCGGGAGCGCGACACGCGCCGCGTTCTGTTGCTGGCCGCCGCGCTGCCGCTGGTGATGCTGATCGTGTCGCCCGCCATTGCCATCATGACGCGGCGCGACGGCCCGCCGCCGCCGGCGGTGCAGTCGCCGCTGCTGGCCGTCGAGGTCGAGCGGCTGTGGCACGAGGCCATTCCGGCGCCACTGCGCTATGTCGGCGGCGACGGCGATATCCTGCTCGGCGTCGTCGCCTATGCGACGGACCGGCCGCATGCCTTGCTGACCGGCATCTCCGAGCCGGGCGAGGTCGAATTGCGGCGCGCCGGCATGGTGCTGTTGTGCTTCACCGGCGACGCGCCTTGCCTGAACGCCGCCACCAAAGCCGCTGGTTCCGGCGGCAGCCGCACGACGCAGACGGCGATCAGTCAAAAAAGCTGGGGCAAGGTGCTGCCGGCGCGCAGCTACACTGTCATTATCGTGCCGCCACGGCTTTGATCGAGGTTGGGTGCGGAGGGGACCGAGCATGGATGCCGTCAGGCGCGCACAGGACTGGGCTATCGCCGTCTTCGTTCGCTATCCGTGGATCGGCTGGGCGGCCTGGCTGATCTTCTGCATCGCCTCGCTGTTGCGCACGCATCCGCGCCGCTTCGGTTCGACCTTCCAGGCGTATCTTACCGCCGCCCATAATTTCTGGAATGCCCAGCCGATCTACGACATGTCGGTGCTTGGCGAATATCTGTACTGGCCAGTGTCGCTCCTGGTGCTCGGGCCGCTGCCGGCCTTGCCGCCGATCGCCGCGGCGGCGATCGCGATGGCGATGTCGGCGATCGTGCTGAGCCTCGCCAGCATCGTCCTGATGCGGGCGCTGTTGCCGGAGCGGCCGCGCGCCGAGGTGATCAACCTCGCCGGTATCCTGCTGATGATCAACATTCCGGCCGCCTGGTACAATTTCAAATATGTCCAGGCGCAGATCGGCATGACCGCCTTCATGATGCTGGCGGCGGCGGCGATCGCGCGCCGGCACTGGCTGATGGCGTGCTTCTGGCTTTTCTTCAGCATCATCACCAAGCCGCTGTCGTTGGTGATGCTGCTGTTGTGCGGCGCGACCCAGCCGCGCATGCGGATCGGCCTGGCGCTGGCGCTGGTCGCGGCGCTGGCGCTGCCCTTCGGCTTTGCCGACATGCACTATGTGGCGAACGAATACCGCACCTGGTTCGTCAAGCTGCAGCAACTGGCGTCGGTGGCGCCCGGCGAATGGCCGTATCAGGCCGACTTCGCCACTTTGCTCGACACTATCGGCATCGATCTGCCGCATATGGCACAGACCGGGGTGCGGCTGGTGGCGGCGCTCGGCATCCTCGCGCTGGTGTGGCGGGTGGCGCAATTGCAGAACCGCGTCGTGTTCGCGATGGCCTTGACCTTGTTCGCCGGCTGCTACATCACTCTGTTCGGGCCGCGAAACGAGTTCCTGTCGTTCCTGGTGCTGACGCCGCCTTTGACGGCGCTGGCGCTGCTGTTGCAGACGCACGATGCGCGCGACCGGCGCGCTTGGGCTTTGATCGCCGCGGTGCTGGTGATTGGCTTCCACGGCGCGCTCGAGGTCGACCGCGCGCTCAAGCCGCTGCGGACGTTCGTCATCCTCGGCTGGATGATCTGGCTGACATGGGTGCCGGAGCGCTGGCTGGAGTTGTTCAGGCCCGGATCCTCACCTCTCCCGTTGGGAGAGGTCGGCGC
>JAQSCR010000162.1 GCA_029945495.1 Pseudolabrys sp.
CAACGCGGCGGTGGAAGCGGCGCGCGCCGGTGAAGCCGGCCGTGGCTTCGCGGTGGTCGCCTCCGAAGTGCGCAGCCTGGCGCAGCGCTCGTCGCAGGCGGCCAAAGACATCAAGGACTTGATCACGAATTCGAATGGTCAGGTCAAAGAAGGCGTCGATCTGGTCAGCCGCGCCGGCGTCTCCCTCACCGAGATTGTCGAGTCGATCAAGGGTGTCGCCACTATCGTTGCCGAGATCGCCAATGCCTCAATCGAACAGGCGACCGGCATTGATCAGATCAACAAAGCGCTGACGCAGATGGACGAAGTCACCCAGCAGAACTCGGCGCTGGTCGAAGAAAACGCTGCCACCGCCAAGACACTGGAGCATCAGGCCAAAGCGATGGACGAGCAGGTCGCTTATTTCCATATCGGCGATGGCGCCAACGGCGAACGCCGGGCAGCGCCGGCGAATGCCGGCGACAGGCGACCGGAGGCAGTTGCTCCGTCGCGGGGGCCGGCGGCCAAGCCGCGACAACAACCAGTCGCGGCGCCTAAGCGGGCTGCTGCAGGCGGTTCCAACAGCGGGGCGCGCCGTATGCAGACGGCTCTTGCCACCGCCGTCAATGCCGATACCGATTGGAAAGAGTTCTAGCGCCGGGGATTCCGCCGATCGATTCACACTTGTGAAGCCAGCATCGCCTTGAGCGGCGGTGGCTTGATCGGCGCGTTACGTCAGCTTGCAATCGTATCGCATCAGGCGCCACGCGTCCTGATGCGACTGTCGGCCGCCGGGATACAGCAGCGCACAAAATCATAATCTAGTTTGTTATTTTAGGTTATTACGCCTGATCGCCCAATAGATAAAGGGAATTCTCATTCCTGTCCGTTATTTCTGTTTATGCGAAAATTATTAGGGAGGTTCGCTCAGGTTGATTTTGCAGTCGTGCGCCCTGTCATCGCGGCGCATTCGAAATTGACCGTACGACGCGAGTGTGGGTTTGCATGAATCAGAATTCCGCTTCGGAGAATGCCGCCGGCTCACAGCTCGCAGGAAATTATGTAAACGGCGCCGTGGCCAATAGCGCCGCCGCGGTTCAATTCATCAGCTTCGCCATCGGCGACGACCAATACGGCGTCGACATCATGGCGGTGCGCGAGATCAAGGGCTGGGTTGACATCACCCATCTGCCCAAGCAGCCCGAATATGTTCGCGGTGTGCTCAACCTGCGCGGCGCCATCGTGCCGATCATGGATCTGCGCTGCCGGTTCGGCCAGGGCCTGACCAAGACCTCGCCGCTGCATATCATGATCATCGTCCAGATCGAAGGCCGCCAGATCGGCCTGATCGGCGACCGCGTGCTCGATATCGTTTCTGTCGAGGCCGGGCAAATCCAGCAAGTGCCGCGCGCTTCGTCGGGTGCGCCGACCGACTTTCTCGCCGGCCTGGTGACGCACGACGACAGCATGATCGCGCTGATCGACCTTCCCAGTCTTTTGTCGATGGACGCGGCCGACGCCGCCGATCTGTCCGACATCGGGACCGTGCCGAACTGAAAAAGGCGACACCACCACGGGACTTAATTTCAAGCCCACAAACGGAGATGTGAAATGAAGCAGTTGAAAGCCGTTGCCGCGATCGCCCTATTGGTGGCTGTCGGTACCCCGGCCTTGGCCGGCGAATTCGCCACTAAGGAAGATGCGACGGCGATGGTGGCCAAGGCCGTCGCGTTCGTCCAGGCGCAGGGGCCGGAAAAGGCCTACGCCGAATTCACCGGCAAGAGCGCGGCGTTTGTCGACCGCGATCTGTATGTCGTCGTTTACGACATGGACGGCAAGGTGCTGGCGCATGGCGCGAATGCCAAGCTGGTCGGCAAGGACATGCTGGATGCGACCGACGTGGACGGCAAGTACTACGTCAAGGAACGCCTCGCACTCGCCGCCAAGCAGGCGGATTTCTGGCAGGACTACAAGTTCGTCAATCCGGTCTCCAAGAAGATCGAGCCGAAGCAGATGTTCTGCCATCCGCTCCCCGACACCGCCGTTTGCGCGGGCATCTACGTGAAATAATCGCGGAGACAGGGCCGCTTCGGCGGCCCTGTCTTTCATCCGGTTGAACCGGCGTTTGTCTGAATTGTGCGAGGCCTAACGGCATGCTTTCCTGGTTTGCAAATATGCGGCTTCGCTACAAGGTGCTGGTCGCCCCCGGAATGTTGATCGCCGTTCTTGTCGGCGTCGGTGCCTTCGCCTTGCACGCCGGTTCTGCCAATCGGACATCGGTCAACGCGCTGATGACCGGCCCCGTCAATCAGGCCGAGACGGTTGCCGAGTTCACCAATGCGGCATGGACCTCGCAGGTTCATCTCTATCGTTTGATGGCGACGGCGGCCAACGAAACCGATGCGAAAAAGATCACGGCCCTTGCCGCCACCGCCACCAAATCCTTGACCGATGTGACCGAAAAACTGAAGACGTTTGAGGCGGCCACGGTCCGCAACGGCAGCAATGATGCGGGCGTGGCGAAACTGCAGACCGCGGTCACGCAATACATCAAGCAGGCCAAGAACGTCATCGACATGGCTGACGGCGATGCCGGAACCGCCCTGACCTTGATGATGGGCGCCACCCGCAGCTTCGCCACGATCGAAAAGATCGCCGACGATCTCAACGATGCCAGCAAGGATCTGCGCGACCGCCAGATCGCGCTCAACGATGTGCGGCTCGAAGATCAGAAACTGTTGCTCATCGGCATTCTGTCGCTGGCGGTGATCGCCGGCTTTCTGGTGTCGCTGCTCGTCGGCCGTGGCATCGCCAAGCCGATCGTGGATCTGGTGCCCGAATTGCGAAAGCTCGCGGACGGCGACTTCAATATCGCGCTTCTGGCGCGCGGCCGGACCGACGAGATCGGCCAAATCCTGGCGGCGATCGACACGGTGGTGGAGAAGGTCGGTTCGACGATCGGCGATATCAAGGTATCGGCCAGCGAAGTATCGAGCGCTTCCGCCGAAATATCGACCAGCACGACCGACTTGTCGCAGCGGACCGAAGAGCAGGCCGCGAGCCTTGAGGAAACCACCGCGTCGATGGTGCAGATCGCCGGCACGGTGCGCAAGAATGCCGAGAATGCCCGGCAGGCGAATGCCTTCACCAGCGAGACGAACGCGGTCGCCGAACGCGGCAGCGCCGTGGTCGGCCAGGCGGTCAGCGCCATGGCCAAGATCGAGGAATCCTCGCGCAAGATTTCCGACATCATCGGTGTGATCGACGAGATCGCGCGCCAGACCAACCTGCTGGCGCTCAACGCCGCGGTGGAAGCCGCGCGCGCCGGCGAAGCCGGCCGGGGCTTCGCGGTCGTGGCCGCCGAAGTGCGCAGCCTGGCGCAGCGCTCGGGGCAGGCGGCCAAGGACATCACCCAACTGATCAACAACTCGAACATCCAGGTCAAAGACGGCGTCGGCCTCGTCAATCGCGCCGGCCTGTCGCTGAACGAAATCGTTGCGTCGATCCAGAAAGTCACAGCGATCGTCGGCGAGATCGCCAATGCCAGCAGCGATCAATCGACCGGCATCGAAGAGATCAACCGGGCGCTGAGCCAGATGGACGAAGTCACCCAGCAGAAT
>JAQSCR010000163.1 GCA_029945495.1 Pseudolabrys sp.
ATCGGTCAAGCGCGACATCCGCGAGATCATGGCCAGCCCCTATGAGTCCCGCGCCCTCGACAAGCTGACCGCCCCGGGCATGAAGGAGGAGTCCAGACCCTTCACCGGCTCCAATTTCCAGGCCGCCCTCAAGGACATCGAAGGCCGCATGCGCAACGCCGCCGCCAACCTCGAATTCGAGGAGGCGGCCCGGCTCCGCGACGAGATCAAGCGGATGAAGCTGATGGACCTGGAGTTCGCCAATGAGGTCCTGACCGCCGAGGGCGAGACGGTCGACAAGGCGGCGCCGAAGCGCTGGCGGGCCGAGGCGGCGGCGGAGAAGGCGGAGGCGTTCAGGAAGGGGCGGTAGGGGGGAGGGCTGAACGCCCTAGACAAAGACGCGATATCGGGGGTCTAGTCCCGCATAGGGCGAATCTGCGGGGAGGCGGGATATGAGCGAAGACTTCACTCCGATTGATCAGAAGACGGTCGAAGTTGGTCTCGCCCCTTTGTTGCTCGACGATACATCCCGGCGAAAAGCGTATCGCGTTAGAAAGTCGGCCTTCAAAGAACGGAAGGACCACCCCGCAGACGAAGCTGAGGTGGTGGCGGCCGGCTGGGAAGTTGTGAGGCGTTCAAAACGCGTCCTTCTTTCGCGGCGTCGCAAGCCTGTCGGTGAGCACCTCGAAGATCGATTTTGGTCGTTGTGTCACGATATGGGCTACCCGATCCTCAATGGAGATCGGTTCAATATCGAGTTCAAAAGAGAAGACGGGTCTACCGGACGAAAGCAAATAGATGTATTTGCTAAAGATGCCGAAACCGTAATCATAGCAGAATGTAAAGCTAAGGATGTACGGTGACGCCGGACCCTTCAGAAAGATCTGCATGAGACGGCATCCCTGCAGAAAGGGATCGCGAATTCCATTCGCGAACATTTTGGATCGAACTTCAATCCTAAAATATTATGGCTGTACGTTACGCAGAATGTAATTTGGTCCGAGCCTGATATAGAACGAGCAGCTGCGTTCAACATACGGATTATAACTGAAAACGAACTACAGTATTTCGAGGCATATATTGGTCATGTGGGCACCGCGGGTAAATACCAATTCCTAGCCGAATTCCTTCAGGGTCAGGATATAGCCGGTCTGTCCAATAAGAAGGTGCCAGCTACCAAAGGACGGTTCGGCACTGACGTATTTTACTCATTTACGATAACCGCCGGACATCTTTTAAAGCTCGCATTTGTTAATCATCATGCGCTGAATCACCCGGAGGGTAGGCCAGCCTACCAACGCATGGTCGATAAGCGGCGACTTCGCGGTATTGGCGAGTTCATCAAGGGTGGCGGGTACTTCCCTACCAACATTCTCGTCAATTTTACAAACTCTTGCACCTTCGAGCCATTGTCGAAAACTGACAATACGGTGGATGGTATAAAGTTCGGATATCTGACGCTGCCAAGCAAGTTTAAGAGCGCGTGGATTATTGACGGACAGCACAGGCTGTTTGGCTTCACAAATTTGGATGAATCTTATCTTGATCGGCCCCTGTTTGTGGTTGCGTTTGAAAAGATGGATGTCGCCCGCGAGGCTGATCTATTCATCACGATCAACCACAAACAGAAAAGTGTACCAAAGGACTTGTTGGTAGCGCTGCAGGCGGACCTTCAGATGGGGAGCGATGATCCAGATGAAGCCCTCGGTGCGTTGGCGTCTTTCCTGATCCGGAAGATTTCGGCAGATGCGACCAGCCCACTATTCGGCCGCTTGGAGATGCCAGGCGTGCCGGCGTCGGAAGAACAAGTTCTAACAATCCCAGAACTGCAAAAGGGAATACGTCGGTCTGGCCTTATCGGAAGGATAGTGAAAAAGGCGCGGTTGGCTGGCTACCTAAGCGGCTCTACGGATGACGCGACAATCGAGAGAGCCCGAAAGACCATCAACGGGTACTTTGGGATCCTCGAGGAGGCAGTTCCGGCCAAGTGGCTTGCAGGCCGCGCCGCGCACGTCGCCACCAATCCTTCAGTTCGGGCCCATCTGACGCTGATGTACGAGGGTCTTCGTTATCTGCACGGCCGCGACAAGATCGATCCATATATCGCTACACCGGTCGAACTGGTTTCAGCGTTGAGCGCGTTTATCACGCCGATTGCAGCTTGGCTGAAGAAGGCGTCGGACGAGGAAATCGCAGAGAAGTTCGCGCGAAAATACGGTGAGGGCGGCGTAAAGGAATATTTCTTCGGGTTGTGTGATCTGGTGGCGCTCCAGTTTCCCGATTTTGGGTCAGAGGAGTATCGCCAGTACAAATCTCGGTCTTCTGACGAGCGAATTGCGCAAGCAAAGCTAGATGTTTCTGATATGACGAGCCTAATATCTACGGCCGTGATTGAAACGCTCAATAACCTCTATGGAACGGATGAGACTCAATCTGGTGAGAAGAAGTACTGGGAGCTTGGAATAGCAGACAGCAACATCAAGGAATCTGCGTATAAAAAGCAGCAGCAGGCTAAAGCGGAGAAGAGAGCTCCTCGGGAGGCTTATCTCGACATCGTAGATTTCGAGAAAATCATTCGGCAAAAGGGAAATTGGGAAACGCTGAAGCCGATATTTAGCATTCCGGTTCGAGGAACGCCCCTTAAGGCCAAAGAATATCACCTTGATTGGGTCAAGGAATTTAACGACATACGCAATGTCGCTGCACACAGCTCAATCTATCGGCAGCTGACCGATGACGACTACGACTTTCTGGCTTGGCTAAAAGCAGAACTTTACGATCGATGCGCACTGGCGGGCTTTGAGCCCTGATTACGGGATTCGGCTAGCCGGCAGCGTTCCGATACGTTGGCCAGTTCGGCTGATAACTTTCATCCGCCTGGTTCCCCCACACTAGCCAGTTCGGCCGGTTTCCCCGAGCGAAGAGTTCAAGATATGGTCCGGGGCTGCAGGACTCGATCAGGTCGTACTGTTCGTCGGGTTTGCGGCTGTGTTCGCGCTTTCGAGTCTGGATCATGTTGACCTGACTGCGGCCGGGCGCCTCGGTGCGGGCATTCTTGCCGCGCGTGCCGAACAGCAGGATCTCCGTCACATTGCGGAAATAGAAGCCCACCCCCCGGCCATCCGAGCCGCCGTCCTTTCGTACTTTGTGCCAGACAAGGTTCGATTTGTAGGTGAAGCCCCAAGCTTCCATCACCTTCAGCCCATCGGGAAGCAGGGCATTCGGCACCCACATATAGAGGTGCGCCGTCTCCGTCGCGCACCCCTCCACGGGCAGGGCGCAGATGTCTGCCAGTTCCATGGTGGGGTAACGGGTCAAGCGATGATGTTCGGGCGCGATTTTCCCGGTGCGGTTCTGAAACTGCCACGGGGGGTCGGCCAGGATCGTCCTGAACTTCTTGCCTTGCGTGGCAAGCTGGAGATCGATGCTCGCGTCACGAGCGATGGTGCTTAGGGCCATTTTCCACACTCCACAATAGCGAGATCCGACCACGTTCAGATCTACGTTCGGTTAACGGAACGTTTAGTGAACGTTGCTGGCGTCAAAAACGGTCGCACCCCCGCCCGCTATCGTCATTCCGGGCGGAGAGGCGCGCAGCGGCTCGGAGACCCGGAACC
>JAQSCR010000164.1 GCA_029945495.1 Pseudolabrys sp.
CTGCGATGTTTGGCGGCGGCGCCTACCTTTTTGGCGAAGAAGTCAAACAAGTCGCCGGACCCGTGAGCTTGCTGCTGCTGATCACGGCGGTTGGCCTCGCAGCCGCCGGTATTTTATTTGTCCGTCACCATGAGACGGAGCTAGCAAAAAGGGCGGCGAAAGCGTTTCCGGGGCCGTGGTCGTAACGAGACCTATGAATGCATCAGTTGTTCTGACCCGCTGCTGAAGTTAACACCGCAGCGGAAAATCTCAATTTGAGCAATACGCTTGACCGTTTTGCATGGGCGGGCATGGAAGTCTGCGCTGCTGATGGGCGCACCTTCACCCAGCACGAGGCGGAGATCGCCAATGTTTAAGAGAAAAAATGATGGAAATTGCAACCGAGAAGATGGCTACGAGATCTGCTACAAATAGCCGCCAGATACCCGTTGGAAAAAGGGGGAGTCGGGCAACAGCCGCGGTCGCTCAAAAAAGCGAGTTAAGCTCTCAGACTTCGATGCCGCATTCGAAGGCCTGTTTACTGTCGGAGTGGCCCGGCTGTGTTTCCTGGGCATGCTCGGGCATAGATATTTTAGAAGGCTTCTGCGATTTAGGTTCGCCGGCTTTGGCCTTAGCCTTGCGAGCAGTCTTGCGACTTGGCGCCGTTTTAGCGACCTTGGCCGGTGTCTGCCGCTTAGTGCGTCGCTTTGTCATCGGGATTTCCTTCGGTTTCGCGGCATTGATTCCGTCACCACCGAAGGCCCCGTCACGGACAAAAAAGCCGGCGGGGCAGGGTACCAGGGCATTTCTGGCGTCCGGAACGAGCACAGCAACGCTCCAATCACCCTGGAAGGCCAGTCATTTCTCGGGAATCGGAATGAAATTCACTGCGTTGCAATTAGACTTTGCTGCCCAGCCAATCTGGCTCCGGCCTGAATCTCAGTAAAGACGGCGAGAAATACACAACTGCGTCGATTCTTAGCGGGGGATAGGCAGACACAGGCCTGTGCGCGTCGTACCTGGATGGAATCTAACGCTTGGTGCCCAATTCATCGGCGGAGGAAATGCAGATGATCTGGTTGAGCCGACGCGGATAGTGTAATCTTCTCTCCGCGAATGGCTTCGCACGTTAAAAAGCTAAAACAAAAACCAGAGGGAGAGTAGAATGAGAACTTTTCGGTGCCTGGGGTTCGCCGCTTTGGCCCTTCCTTTGGCCTTTACCCTGGACGGATCGGCTCAGGCCGAAACGATCAAAATCGGTGTCATGCTTCCGTTCAGCGGCGCCAATGCTGATCTCGGACATCAGGTCGACAAGGCGTTCGATCTCTACATCAAGCTGCATGCCAAGGACATTGCGCCGCATAAGGTCGAGATCATTAAGCGCGACGAAGGTTCGCCGACCGGCGCGTCGGCCAAGGCGGTCGGCACCGAATTGATGGTGAATGACAAGGTGCAGATCCTCACCGGCCTCATGTTTTCGCCATCGGCGATCGTACTGGCTCCGGTCGTGACGCAGGCGAAGGTGCCGATGGTGATCGCCAATGCCGGCACCGCCTGGATCACCAATCTGTCGCCCTACATCGTGCGGCTGTCGCACAGCATGTGGCATCCTGCCTATCCGATGGGCCCCTTCGCCTTCAAGAGCGGCTGCAAGACATCGGCCGTGGCCTATACCGATTTCCCGCCGGGCAAGGACTCTGTCGAAGCGTTCCAGATGGGCTTCGAGAAGGCTGGTGGCAAGGTGACGTTGTCGGTTCCGCTCGGTAGCCCGGTGCAGGTGCCGGACTTCACGCCGTACTTTCAGCGCATCAAGGATGCGCATCCGGATTGTATGTATGTCTTCGTTCCCGGCGGCGCGCACGCCTCCGGTATGATGAAGGCTTATGGCGAACTCGGCATGCGCAAGGCTGGCGTCAAGCTAATCGGCACGGCCGACATCATCCCGGACAACAAGTTACAGGATATGGGCGATGCCGCCATCGGCACCATCGTAATGGGGCACTACTCGGCGGACCTCGTTAACGCGCAGAACACCGCGTTCCTGAAGGCTTGGTTTGAAACCTACGGCAAGGACGCCGATCCGCCGGACTCGCAGTCCGCCGCCGGTTGGGACAGCATGCACGCTATCTTCGACACGATCAAAAAGCTCAATGGTGATGTCTCCGACGGCGCCAAGGTGATCGAGGCGATGAAGGGCTGGTCCGGCGTCGGGCCGCGCGGCAGTGTATCGATCGATCCGGAAACGCGCGACATCGTCGAGGATGAACACGCGTTCGAAGTGATCCGCAAGCCGGACGGCAGGCTCGGCGTCAAGGTGCTCGCGACCACCAAGCAGGTGAAGGACGAATGTAAGGTGCTCAAGATAGGGCGCTGCGGTTCCTGACCGGCCGGTCTTTTAGAAAACTAACTCCGTCGCGCTGGAAAGCGCGGCGGGCAGCTAGCCGCCGCCATCGCCGCATGACGCGACGGAAACGTCAGTCCTGGACGTCAGGACATGCGATCAAGAGCTCCCGATGGGAGGACCGCGTCCAAATGCCAAGGAAAACGGCAGATCAGCACCCCGACCATCGTTTGGGCTGCTATTGGAGCAAGAGCGGACAAAGGGCAGTACGGGCGCTGAAAGCGTCGGAAGCGAATGACCCGCCGGCGATATTTGCTGCGCCTTGCGGCGATTTTGTACCGCGTTGAAAATCCCAGCTGGCACCTTGCCCGGCATCCCGAACCGAGGTTTAATTCGCGCCTTGGGTAAGTGAGCGCAAGCACCGCGCGCGGTCGCCGGGCATATGGCGCTTGAGGTATTTTCATGAAAATGAGCAAACTCGGCTATTTTTCCGAGTTCTTGCTTTTCCCACCGTTGGTTCTCGTCGCCACGCTACTCACGTGTCGGAGTTTGTCCCCGCCGCAGCCCGCGATTTGGGCCACCGTCTGCGGTGCCGGACTGGTGGGCTGGACGTTAATCGAATATCTGCTTCATCGCGTGCTTTTTCACCACGCGCCGATCCTTTCGCAAATACACGAGCGGCACCATCATTCTCCAATGGACCTGATCGGAACGCCCGCTTGGGCTAGCGCCATAATTGGGCTGATGGCGGTTGCAATTCCATCCTGGGCAGCTCTCGGATTTTACTTGGGCACCGCGGCGACGGCGGGCCTCATCTCCGGCTACCTTTGGTACGTGTTCGTCCACTATGCGACGCACCATTGGCGACTGCGCCGGGGTTCTTATCTTTATCGAGCGCGGCTGCGCCATTCGCGCCACCACCATTTATCCCATAGCGGTAATTTTGGCGTGACCACCAGCGTGTGGGATCATGTCTTCGGCACCGCGCTCGAAGGACGGGCACCAAATCTTGCCGATGCCAAATGAAAGTTTCTGGGTGCGAAGGAAACGCTGCGGACGTCGGCTATTGGAGTAACAGCAGACATTGATCGGCACGGGCGCTGAAAGCGTCGGAAGCGAATATGACCCAGGCTGTGTGAAAACGGCTTTCCCTCCCCAAAACTGCACGCAACCGGGGACTATCCGCATCGACACGACGGTCTGAGCATATTTTTGCTTAGTCGAGTCCAGAGTCAACCAGGGCGCAAGCTCAAGCCATGCTGAGCGACAGCAAC
>JAQSCR010000165.1 GCA_029945495.1 Pseudolabrys sp.
CTCAACAAACTGGTCAGCGCGCGGGCCGCGCGCCAGGTGCCGGAGTGGCGGATGCGCGAAGTCCGCAACGACGTCATGCGCTGCCGGAGCCTCGTCGGTTCGAATCGTTCCCAGAGCGGCCTTGCAAAGTAACCGCCAGATCAGACCAGCGCCTTGCGGATCCGGGCGCTGATGACGTCGAGCAACATAACGGTCAGTACGACGATGATGATCTGCGCGGCCGTATCGCCGTACTGAAAGCTGCGGATGCTTTCATACAAAGTCTGGCCGATGCCGCCGGCGCCAACGATGCCGAGCGTGGTCGCCAAATGCACATTGGTCTCCGGCCGGTAGAGCGTGAACGAGCTCCACAGCGGCATGACCTGCGGGATCACCCTGAAGATGACTTCCTGCAGGCGCACCGCGCCGGTGACGCGAATGCCTTCGACCGGCTGCGAATCGACGGCTTCGACCGCCTCGGAAAACAGCTTGGCGAACACGCCGAGATTGTGAACGAACAGCGCCATGACGCCGGCGAACGGCGCCAGGCCGACCGCCACGACGAACAGCAGCGCGAAAACGATTTCGTTGATGGCGCGGCAAGAATCCATGATGCGGCGCACCGGCTGCACGATCCATTGCGGGCAGACGTTGGCCGACGACAGGATCGCAAACGGCACGCCTAAGACGACGCCGAGCGCGGTGCCCCAGATCGCGATCTGGATCGTCACCACCATGTCGGCAACGTACTGCTGCCATTCGTGGAAATTCGGGTGCAGAAAGCCGCAACCATATTGCGCCAGGCGTGAACAGCGCCGACACGCGGAACATCTCGGACGGCCACCAGCTTCCACGCCAGCAAGCCCAGAACGAGGAGCCATCCCAGCCAGCCGCGGAGCCTGGTGGCGAGCGGATAATTCGGGACCGGATGATCGGCAGCCAGGGCCGTCGCCGGCCTGGCAAGCGAAGCGATCTTGGCGAGCGGCGCGACTAGCGTGCGCGCCCAATGTAAAACTCGCGGCTGGCATGGCTGTAATGGATGCCCGGCTGACCATCGGCCGGACGCCTTCACGGTATAGGCGATGCGGTCAGCAGCCAAGGCGCGCGTCACCCGACGATGACTTGCCGATGTGCGGATATTCCAAGCCCGATCATCTGCAACCATGACAGACTACTTTCGCGCAGTTCTGAGCACAAGCATTCCATCTGACCTAAGTAACTGGCATATTTGGTGAGCCGGCAGGGCCTTTCTCGGAAGCCTCAGCGACACACGCCAAAGTTACACCAAGAACGATCCAAAGCATTCGTTGATACAAAAGCTCGTGCACGCTCGACATAACGGCGAAAGTGACAAGGGTCAAAATGACGGTCTGTGCGGACACGTCGTTCCGGCGCGCCCGCCAGGCGTTCATGAAGATAAAGGCTGCAGGAATTGCAAAAACGGAAAGGCCGACGACACCACCTTCTGCAAGAAGCCAGATCGGCGTCGAATGAATAACCAGCGCGGCCCCCGCTTTTGTTTGCTCATAGATATATACGCCGAGGCCGCCGCCAAAAACCGGATGCGAATAGAACAGACTCAATCCACCGGCCATGCTTTTCAACCGCTGCAGATTGGATGAGCCAAGAATAGAATTTTCAAAGAAGATTGGAATGCCGGACCCTAAATATGAACTTGGGGCAGCCCCAACCACAATTGGTATTGCCGAAACAGCCAGAAGGGTGGCGGCGAATGCAAGAGCCGCGAAGCAAATTTGCCGAATTGACAGAACCTTCAGATACCAAATCAACGCGACGATTAAAACAACCGTTCCAATCGCCGCGCGCGACCCGGCGAACCAGAGGCCAAGAGCGGCGATCGCAAGCGCCATTGTTCTAACGTGACGGGGAAGCAAGGGCAACGCGCAAATGGCAAGAAGCAGCGCGAACGAGAATGCATTTCTGTTCTGCGAAAAGCCCTCGATCGGCATGATCAGAACACCCGCAGGAAACACTACCCCGGCTGAAGCCAGCGCGATCAGGGTTATTTCGAAAAGAACGATTGCCATGGCCGAGCCGACGAAAGTCCGGGCAAACATTTCGGCGCCCGGTTTGCCTGCATGAAGCGTGATCAGCGCGCCAGTCATTCCATAGCAAAGCAACACGAACCAGCCGACGAGCCGATTGGTAAACGCCCAGTCGGTCCAGCCAATGATATAGTACCCGTGCAGAAAACAGAGCGCGATCATTGCGGTCGCGACGACCACGCTGGTGTTCAACCACTGGAACCGCCATCGCGCCTGCTCACGAATGATGTAACCCAGAACAAAGACCGCCGCGCCGAGAATGACGATGGGATCGGCCAGATTAGCGTTTAGATTGGTCGTGCCGGTGGGAATATAGATCTGGAAAAACACCGCGGTCGCAGCGGCAAGCGGCAGCGTCCATTTAAGGATGCCTGCGATATTGCTGTCTTCCGTTTCGGTGGCTAGGCGAGCGGTGTCGTCATTCGTCGGTGCTGCTATTATCGCTGCTACGCCCGCGATGACTATAACAGCACCGAGTGCCAGCGCGCCGACCGTGACGGATATTGCGACCGCCGTGGCCGCCTTGATGCCGACCGCGGCCAACGCCAGCACGGCGCTCAATTCGCGAACGCCCCAGCCGGCAAAACTGATCGGCAAACTGGCCGCGAACATGATGATAACGGTTGCCGCCATGAGAGGAGACAAATGCACCGTCTCCACCATCGCTCGTGCGATGATCAAATAGGCGGCCGCGGTGGTGAGTTGAACGGCGATCGTCAGAACCAGATTTCGTCCGATCGCGGCCGCGGTCTTGGCATTGGTGGCTTGCGCCAGGGTGCGAAATGCGGGCCCGCCCCAGGCCGTCGCGGCGCCGATAATGACAGCGCCGAAAATGCCCACAACGAGTCTCAAAAGCTGACCGCCGCCTCCTTCAATGTCTACCGCGAGACGGCCAAAGAGATACCAGGCGCCTAATATTGCCATCAGGCCGCTGACCCCGACCGCCACAAAGCGCTCGTAGGAGGCCATCACGATGTTCGCCGGCGCCGACACTCCGCGACTGCGCAGCAATGCGCTGCGGGCAGCGATCTGGCCGAAGAATTGAACCGACACCGCGCCGACAATCTGTCCGACGCTCAGCGCCAGCAGGGCTTCTTTAAATGTGAGCGGTGTTCCGATGTCCGACGAAATGTACCAGAGCCGGACCGTTGCGAGCAGGACGCCGATGATTAGCACCGCCGCCGCGGCAAACAGGCTAATGGCGGAAAGTTGACGGATTTCACTCAAAATGGCGCGCGTATCGATCTGCGCAAGCGCAATTAAAGTTGCTATCAATACTATTGACATCACAACTAGTAGCCAAGTCCTGGCTGACCCGGAAACTTTAACCATCGTGAAGCCTTGCCTGCCATGACCGCCAGCGGCAGCGCCCGCGCGCCGCTACGGCGGTAACGTTAATATGGATTTCAGCTGGCCTTTACCGACCAGCCGGCTACGGTCCTCATGCCGCCGCAGCTCTGCGAGGCGGCCGCCGCCAGGTGTTGAAGCACCCGACGACGGCCTGACCACAGTCAACTATGTAGGAGTCGACCATGGCTGACGCCATTA
>JAQSCR010000166.1 GCA_029945495.1 Pseudolabrys sp.
CGCCGACGCCGCGCCGGCGCCGAGCGCCAGCGCGCACACGGCCGCCATCAGTCCTGCGCGATGGCACAGGACAAGCGTTGAGCGAGGAAGGCGCGGCACGTTCAGTCTCAGGCCTCCGTCCATGGCGCACGGCCCGCGGAAACGGCGGGAAGTGGTTAACGGACGTTAAAGGCCTATGGTTAACGAGGTGTTGATGGCGGACGGGCGACCGCCATCAGACCCAGCCTTGCAGCTCGCGCTTCGCCACGTCGCGGATTACCGCCAGCCCCTCCGGGCTGTCGTTGAGGCAGGGTATCGCCGCGAAGTTCTCGCCGCCGGCCTGGCGGAAGATGTCGGCATTCTCCATGGCGATTTCTTCCAGCGTCTCCAGGCAATCGGCGGAGAAGCCCGGGGTGATGACGGCAAGATTTTTCACGCCGCGCTCGGCCAGCGCCTTCACGGTGGCATCGGTATAGGGCTTGAGCCATTCGGCCGGACCGAAGCGCGACTGGAAGGTCAGCATCAGCTGCTTGTCGTCGAGCTTGAGCCGCTCGCGCAACAGCCGCGCCGTTGCGTGACACTGGCAGTAATACGGATCGCCCTTGCGCAGATATTCTTCCGGCATGCCGTGGAACGAGGCGAGGATCACCTCCGGCTTGAAGCTGAGCTTGGCGAGGCTCTGTTCGAGCGATGCCGCGAGCGCGTCGATATAGACCGGGTTATCAAAGTAAGCCGGCGCGATGCGCACCGCCGGTTGCCAGCGCATCCTAGCCAGCGCCTCGAACGCCTTGTCGCAGACCGTTGCCGTGGTCGCCGCCGCATATTGCGGATAGAGCGGCACGATCAGGATGCGGTCGCAGCCCGACGCCTGCATGGCATCGAGCTTCGAGCGGATCGACGGATTGCCGTAGCGCATCGCCCAGTCGACCAAGATACGCGGCTCACCCGAGAAGGCAGCGCCGAGCTTGTCGGATTGCGAGCGCGTGATGGTCTTGAGGAACGACTCGTTGCGCTCCTTGTTCCATATCTTGTCGTAGTCGCGGCCTTTGCGGCCCGGCCGCACCGTCAGGATGATGAGATTGAGCACCAGCCACCACTTGATCCGGTTTTCCTCGATGACGCGGCGGTCGGAGAGAAATTCCTTCAGGTAACGCCGCATCGACCAGTAGTCAGTGGCGTCCGGCGTGCCGAGATTGACCAGCAGCACGCCGATACGGCGCGGCGGTATTGACGGATGGCCCGGCGGCAGGTGGGAGGCAGCTGTCATGAACGCTATCAGCGGGAAATGGCGCGCGCGGTCAAGAGTGGCCTAGCCGATCGGCCGCTCGTCGGCGATCACCTTGCCGTCATTCGGCAGCGCGCCCGGCGCCACCAACGTGACCGCGCCTTTGAGCTTGGTGACCGACTGCAAGGTGGCGGCAACCACCTCGGCGAGCGCGGCATCCAGCGTGGCGCATTCGGCCAGCAAGCTCATGGTGTCCTGTTCGGCCGCGCGGCCGACCACCAGGCGCAGCCGCAGAAGCTCGGGATGGCGCAAGCCGATCTCGGCCACCTGCTTGGGATGGACGAACATACCCTTGATTTTGGCGGTCTGATCGGCACGGCCCATCCAGCCCTTGATGCGCAGATTGGTGCGCCCGCACGGCGACACGCCCGGCAGCAACGCCGACAGATCGCCGGTGGCCAATCGGATCATCGGATAGTCCGGATTGAATGAGGTGACGACGATTTCACCGACCTCGCCCGCCGCCACCGGATCGCCGGTGCCCGGCCGCACGATTTCGAGGATCACACTCTCATTGACAATAAGACCCTCGCCGGCGTCGCTCTCATAAGCGACGACGCCAAGCTCGGCGGTGGCGTAGCATTGCACCACGGCAACGCCACGGCCGCGCAACTCATCACGCAAGGAGCCCGGCAGCGCCGCGCCCGACACCAGGCCGCGCTTGAACGAGGACGCGTCCTTGCCGGTCTTCTGCGCGGTGTCGAGCAGGATCTTGAGAAAGTCCGGCGTGCCGATATAGCCGCTCGGCTTGTAATGCGCGATCGCTTCCAGCTGCTGCTCGGTGTTGCCGACGCCGCCCGGTATCACCGCGCAGCCGTGCTTCTGCGCGCCCGACTCCAGCATGAAGCCGCCGGGGGTGAGATGGTAGGCGAACGAGTTGTGCACGATATCGCCGGGGCGAAAGCCGGCGGCGAAACAGACGCGCGCGGTGCCCCAGCCGTCCACGCCCAGGCCTTCCGGCTCGAAGATCGGCCCCGGCGACATCAGCAGGCGTTTGGCCTTGCCTGGCGGCGTGACATTGAAGCCGCCGAATGGCGGGCTTTCCTTTTGCAAGGCAACGAGGTCGGACTTGCGCAGCACCGGCAGCTTGGCCAGCGCCGCGCGCGAGGTCACCGATTTCGGATCGATGCCGGCGAGATGCCTGGCCCAGCCCGGCGCGGTCATGGCATGGGCAACAACGCCGTGCAGCACCGCGAATTCCTCGCTTTCACGCAGCGAAGGATTGCGGGTTTCGAGACTGTCGTAATGATTGTCGGCCATTGGTATCATTACGCCAGCCAACGCTTCCTGCGGCGATAATGCTTGCCTTCGCGGAACGACTTGCGACGGCCTTCGGAGATGCCGAGGTAGAATTCCTTGACGTCCTCGTTCGCAGCCAGCGATTTGGCGTCGCCGTCCATCACCACGCGGCCGTTTTCGAGAATGTAGCCGTACGTGGCATAGCGCAGCGCCATGCTGGTGTTCTGCTCGGCAAGCAGAAACGACACGCCCTCGCGGCCGTTGAGGTCTTTGACGATCTCGAAAATCTCCTCGACGATCTGCGGCGCCAGTCCCATCGACGGCTCGTCGAGCAGTATCATCTTCGGGCGCGACATCAGCGCGCGGCCGATGGCGCACATCTGCTGTTCGCCGCCGGAGGTGTAGCCGGCCAGTGAATCCTTACGCTCGGCCAGCTTGGAAAAATAGCCATAGACCGTGTCCATGTCGCGCTTGATCGCGGCGCGGCCGTCCTTGCGGGTGAAGGCGCCGGTCAGCAAATTCTCTTCGATGGTGAGATGGCCGAAGCAATGCCGGCCTTCCATCACCTGGATGCAGCCGCGCCGCACCAATTCATTGGGCGAAAGGTCCTGGATCTCATTGCCCTCGAACAGGATCGAGCCCTTGGTGACGTCACCGCGTTCGGCATGCAGCAGATTGGAAATAGCCTTCAGCGTTGTGGTCTTGCCGGCGCCATTGGCCCCTAACAGCGCGACGATGCCGCCTTTCGGTACATCGAGCGACACGCCCTTGAGCACCAGGATGACGTGGTCGTAGATCACCTCGATATTGTTGACGGCCAGAATCTTCTCGACCTGCGCGGCGGGCGCCGGTGTCGCGGCTGACGTTTCGATCGCGGACATGGCATCACTCTCCAAAAGCGATCCTCTCCCCGCGAACGGGGAGAGGTCTTTGTCATGGCAGCTTGCGCTTACCGCCTCACTTATCGCTTTACTTGGCGTCGCAAGCTTCGCTGCGCTTCGGCCAGCCGGCGTTAGCGGCGGCATAGGCCTTGGACGCTTCGTCGATCAGCGGAACGACCTTGGCCTTGATCGGCTG
>JAQSCR010000167.1 GCA_029945495.1 Pseudolabrys sp.
GGTCTTGATAACTTAAGGGGCGAGAGAAAGTCTTACGCACTCGCTTGCTTGAAGAAATCGCCGCGCAACACCGTCTTCCAATCCGGGATCGCCTTGATCTTTTTTTCCTTCAGCAAAATTTCGGCCTGCGTCTGCATGTAGGGGCCGAATTCGGCCGGCGAGCCCGGATTGACCTCGACGCGCGCCAGCGCCTTGGTGAAGGTCGCCTTCGACATCGTGTAGCCCTTCGACTTGTAATAGGCATAGACCGTATCGGCGACCTTGGCCGGCTCGTTCTTGAAATCCTTGGCGACGTCGATCCAGGCCTTCAGATAGGCAACGACCGTTTCCGGGCTCTTCTGGATGAAGTCTGGCGTCGCCGCCATGAACACCGGCAATTTGTCGAAGTCGTAGAATTCGGCCAGCGTGCTGGCGTAGCCGTCGTCCTCGGCGATCTGGTTATACGGCTCGACCGTGACCATGGCGTCGACGGTCTTGGCCGCCAGCGCCGCCGCCATATCGTCGGTGTTCATGCGCACTTCCTGCCAGTCGCCCTTCTTCAATCCTGCCTTGGTGGTGATCTGGTCGGCGAAGATGTTGCCGGTCGACGAGCCGGTCTGGTTGGCGACCTTCAGGCCCTTGAGCTGTTCGACCTTGGTGAGGCCGAGTTCCTTGCGCGCCATCACGCGCGCGGTCTTGCCGACATTTTCGATATAGGCGATGGCAATCAACCCGCCTTTGTCATGGCCGATGCACAAAGACGGCCCGGCGTATGTGCCGAAATCGACCTGCCGCGCCACCTGCTGCTGCATGGTGAGGTTGCCCGATGGCACCGCGAATTCCTCGAATTTGACGCCGTGCTTTTCCAGCAAACCAGAGCGCATCAGATAATATGTCGGCATGCCCCACATATTGGTCTGATAGCCCTGCCGCACGGTGGCCAGCGCCGCCCGCGCCGGCCGCATACCAAATCCGGTTCCAAGTCCCGCCGCCAGCACGCCGGCGCCGCTTGCCGCCAGATAGTGCCGCCGGGTCATGCCCTTGTTCGATGTGGTCATAGCTGCTCCTCCCTGTTGTCCGTTCGATCGCGCTGTTCAGTGCGCCGCGCCGTTGCCGCTCACTTTGTGGCCGAGATGACGCATCAGTTGCTTCTGGCATTCGACGAATTCCACGCTTAACGGGTCGCGCGGCCGCGGCAGGTCGATTCTGATGTCGGCTTGCACGGTGCCGCGATGCGCCGACATGACGATGACGCGGTCGGCCAGATCGACCGCCTCGGCGACATTGTGCGTCACATAGATCACGGTCTTGCGGGTGGCGCGCCAGACATCGGCGAGCAACAGCTGCATGTCGTCGCGCGTCATGGCGTCGAGCGCCGCGAACGGCTCGTCCATCAACAGCACCGACGGATTATAGGCCAGCGCGCGCGCGATCGCGACGCGCTGCTGCATGCCGCCCGACAGATGATGCGGAAACGCGTCGACGAACTTCTCCAGCTTCACCAGCCGCAGTTGCTCGCGCGCGATCGTCTCGCGCTCGGCCTTGGGAATTCCCTTCATCTCCAGGCCGAACGAAACATTGCCCAGCGCGGTGCGCCACGGGAACAGTTGCGCGAAATCCTGGAACACCACGCCGCGGTCCATGCCGTGGCCGGTCACGGTCTTGCCGGCGATGCGGATTTCGCCGGCGGCCGGCGGCAGAAACCCGGCGATGACGTTGAGCAGCGTCGACTTGCCGCAGCCGGACGGTCCGACGATGCAGACGAACTCGGAGGCGCCGATGTCGAAGCTGACATCCTTGACGCCGGTGACCTTGCCGGCCGGCGTATCGTATTCGAGCGTCACATTGTCGATCGCGATCGGAACCATACGTCTTGCGCCTTCTCTATCCCTTGGCCACGCGCGACATGCCCCAGCGCTGCACCGTGGCCTTCTCGAGCGAGCCGAACACCAGTTTCTCGAACACGAAGCCGATGCCGCCGATCACGACCAAAGCGGCCAGCATGACGTCGGTATTGAGAAATTCCTTGGCGTCAAAAATCACCCAGCCGAGCCCCCAGTCGGAGGCCGCGATCATCTCGGCGCCGACCACGGCGATCCAGGCGCGCAGGAAAGCCTGGCGCAGGCCGGTGATGATAAAGGGCGAGGCGCCGGGAATGATCACCTTCCAGAACAGGCTGTTCTCGTCGGCGCCCATGGCGCCCGCCGCGCGCAGCCACAGGGGGTTGACCGAGCGTACGCCCGACCAGGTGTTGAACATCATCGGGAAGGTGGCGGCGTAGAACACGATCAGCACCGTGGTGGTGTTGCCGATGCCGAACCACAGCATGAACAACGGCACCAGCGCGAAAGACGGGATCGGCATCAGCGCCGACACCAGCGGCAGGAAGAAGCCTTCGACCGCGCGGAAGCGCGCCATCAAGATGCCGAGCGGCAGCCCGACCACGACCGCGAGGCCGAAGCCGAACATCACGCGATAGAGCGTGAAGGCGGCGTGCTCGATCATGCTGCCGTCGGCCAGCATGGCGATCAAGGTCAGTGCGATGGCCGACAGCTTCGGCATCAAGGCCGGCGCAAAATAACCGCTGCGCGCGAGCGCCTCGTAGCAGCCGGCGGCGATGATCAGCACGACGGCGGCGCGCAGCAGCGAACGCCGGCTCTTGCTCCGCTCGCTCATCGCTGCGCTGCTCTTGGCTACACCCTTGGCGGCGCTGTTGACTGTCGTTTCGGTCATGCCGCCACCATGCCCCAGCGCACTACGGTGTAGTTCTCGATTTTCTGGAACACCAATTTTTCCAGCGCCAGGCCGATCAGCGCGATGACGACGATGCCGGCCAGCATGGCGTCGGTGTTGAGGAATTTGCGCGCGCCGAAAATCAGCCAGCCGAGGCCCCACGGCACCGCGGCCAGCATCTCGACCGCGACCAGCACGCGCCAGGCCTGCGCCAGGCCCAGCCGCAAGCCGGTGAGAATATAGGGCAGCGCGCCCGGCAGGATGACATGCGTGAACATGCGGCGGTCGTCGGCGCCCATCGACTGCGCCGAACGCACCCAGATTTCCTTCACCGCCTTGACGCCGGTCCAGCTGTTGAAGATCACCGGAAACGCCGACACGAAGCCGACCAGAAGGATCGAGGAAAAATCGCCGAGCCCGAACCACAGCAGGAACAGCGGCGCATAAGCGAGCCCGGGGATCGGCGCGCAGATCGACACCAGCGGCAGAAAAATATCTTCGGCGAGCCGCGAGCGGCCCATCAGGATGCCGATGCCGACGCCGAACATGCCGGCCAATGCAAAGCCCGATAGCAGCCGGATCAGCGTCTCGATGGCGTGATGCGGCAGGATGCCGGCGACGGTGAGCGCATAGAAAGTGTGCGCCACGGTTTCCAGGGTGGGAAACAGCCGCGGCGGAAACATGCCGGCCCAGGCGACGATTTCCCACAGCAGGCCGACGACGATGAACGGAAAAATGTTGCGGGCAACGCTGCGCCAGCGCTCGCCGGCGCGGCTTGGCGAACCGCTCGACGTTTCCGTCACGGAAATGGTGGTGACCGCATCCTGCATTGGTGCCGGTGCTCCTCCCAAGGAT
>JAQSCR010000168.1 GCA_029945495.1 Pseudolabrys sp.
GATGGCGAGGAACGGTGCGATCTTGGGCACCGACTCCCATTTTTCCTTCCAGGTGTAGCGGAAGCCTTCGGCGTGCGACTTGAAGCCGCTGCGCCAGATCGCGAATATCGTCCAGGCCATGAACATGGCGGTGAGCATCAAGCCGGGGATTACGCCGGCGATGAACAGCCGGCCGATCGAGGTCTCGGTGGCGATGCCGTAAAGGATGAAGGTGACCGACGGCGGAATGAGAATGCCGAGCGTGCCGCCGGCGCAGATCGAGCCGGTGGCGACCGCGTCCGGATAACCGCGCCGGCGCATCTCGGGGATGCCCATCTTGCCGATAGCGGCGCAGCAGGCCGGCGACGAGCCGGTTAATGCCGCGAAGATCGCGCAGGCGCCTAAGTTCGACACCACCAGGCCGCCGGGCACCCGGTAAAGCCAGCGGTCGAGCGCCTCGTAGAGGTCCTTGCCGGCCGGCGACGAGCCGATAGCGGCGCCCATCATCACGAACATCGGGATCGCGACCAGCGTGAACTCATCGAGACCGGAATAAAAAGTCTCGGCGACAATGTGCATGCTGTCGATACCCTGGAACAGCAGCAGGAACAGAATTGCAATCGCGCCGAGCCCGAAGGCGACCGGAATGCCCGATAAAAGCATCGCCAACGTCGCGACCAGAACGACCGACCCTTGCATCGACGGACTCATGGGATATCTCCGAGCACTTCTTTGGCCTGTTCCTTGATGAACTCATCGGCATCTTCGTCCGGCCTGATGCCGAAGGGCGGCGCGCGCCCGGTCAGAAGACAAACGAGATCGGCGACATATTGCAGCACCAGGATGCCGAGACCGATCGGCATCGCCGAATAGGGAATCCACAGCCGCGCGCGCCAGACCGTGTTGGAGCGCCAGCCCTCGGTCCAGGACTGCCAGAAGAACACGGTGCAGAGCCACCACAGCGTCACGCAGAATCCCAACGCCAGCAGAACGGTGAACAGCGCCAGCCAGAAGCGCGCGCGGGCGCTGATGTGCAGCGGAAGAATTTCGACGTTCACATGACCTTTGGTCATCAGAACATAGGCGCTGCCGACGAAAGTCGCCGACACGATGCAGTAAGTGACCGCGTCGATCTGCCAGATCGTCGTCCAATTGAGGATGTAGCGCTCAACCACCATATCGCAGATGACCAGCACGGCGGCGGCGATCATTAAGGCCGCCACGACGCCGGAGAGACGCGACAGGAACGTCACGCCACGGATGAAAGCGTCCATGGAAAATCTTTTCCGGTTGGTTCTTCGGGAAGTCGGTAAAAGTCTTCGGGATCGGACGGCGACACCGGCCGGCGGAAACCGCCGGCCGGCCGTCGTCATTCGTTACTTTACGGCAAGCGCCTCGTCGATCAGCTTTTGACCGTTCGGCACTTCCTTGGCGAACTTGGCGTAGGAGCTCTTCTTGGCTTCTTCGAGCCAGGCCGCGTAGTCGGCGTCGCTCAGCGTGACAACCTTGACCTTGTGATCCTCGAAGGCCTTGATCGCGTCCTTGTTCACTTCGTCGGCCTTGCTCTCGTAATAGGCCTGCGCCGCCTTGCCGGCCTTGATGACCGCCGCCTGCTGATCCTTGTTGAGCTTGTCGAAGCTCTTTTTCGACATCAGGACCGGCTCGTACATGAACCACAGCGCGTTGTCGCCGGGCGCGGTGAGGCAGTCGGTCACTTCATAGAGACGCATTGACTGGAACGTGCCGAGGCTGGTGTCGGTGCCGTTGACGACGCCGCTCTGGAACGCGTTGTAGATTTCGTTCGACGGCGGGCTGACGATGCTGGCGCCGGCGCTTTCCCACATGCCGGCGAAGGTCGGGCCGGCGGCGCGGAATTTCTTGCCCTTCAGGTCGGACGGCTTGACGATGCAGCCGCCCTTGGCGGCCATGCCGCCGGCAAACCAGGCGTCGGACAAGACCATGACGCCGTGCTTCTCGATCTCGGCGCGCATGTCCTTCATGAACTGCGAATTGTTGATGCGCTTGGCGCGCTCCTGGCTGCGGATCAGGCCGGGCATCAGCGTGGCCGAGAAAGCCGGCACCTTGCCGCTGGCGTAGTCGAGCGGGAACAGCGTGATGTCGAGCTGGCCGTTGACGAGGGCGTTCCACTGGTCGTTCGGCTTGAACAGCGAGGCGCCCGGATAGACCTGAATGGTCAGACCGACCTTGGCGTCGGCGGCATCCTTGGCGATCATCTGCACCATGTCGTCGCGGACGTCATGTTTGCCGCCGGGGAACTGGTGCGAGGCGCGCATGGTGACTTGCGCCTGGGCCTGATCTTGCGCGGATGCCGACAGCGCAATCGCCGCGACCGTGGCCGCAAGTAGAGTCGTGAGCTTCTTCATTGGTCTCCTCCATTTCAGTCTTTTATGGCGACGGGGAAATCCGCCGCGTTTGGGATTCTCGATCGTCGATCGTCCGGCGTCGCGCCGGTATTCATTATTATGGTGCCCCAACTGTACCCTAGCTTCCACTGCGGCACAGCGCCATAGCCCGTTGGCCTATTGGACCGCAAGCTGCGGTGCAGCAAGAGGAATTCCCGGTCTGGCCAGCGTGGATAGATGCATTTATAACCCCGCCAACCGTGTCCATTCTCTAAGATTGCCTGGAGTTTCACCATATGGCCAAGCCGCTCGCGGGTATCCGCGTCCTCGAACTCGCCCGCATTCTGGCTGGCCCCTGGGCCGGGCAGACTTTGGCCGACCTGGGCGCCGACGTCATCAAGGTCGAGCGCAAGGGCGCCGGCGACGATACCCGCGGCTGGGGCCCGCCCTTCGTCGAAGCCGCCGATGGCGGCAATCTTGGCGCCGCCTACTTCCATGCCGCCAACCGGGGCAAGCGCTCGATCGAACTGGATTTCGAGAGCGACGAAGGCCGCCGCATCGTGCGCAAGCTGGCGGCCAAGTCCGACATCCTGATCGAGAACTTCAAGGTCGGCGGCCTCGCCAAATTCGGCCTCGACTACAAGAGCATGGCGAAAGACTTTCCGAGATTGATCTATTGCTCCGTCACCGGCTTCGGCCAGGACGGCCCCTATGCCGAGCGTGCCGGCTACGACCTGATGGCGCAGGGCATGGGCGGCCTGATGGACATCACCGGCATGGCGGACGGCCCACCGACCAAAGTCGGCGGCGCGGTCTCCGACATTTTCACCGGCGTCTATTCGGTTGTCGGCATTCTGGCGGCGCTGGCGCAACGCGAGCGAACCGGCAAAGGCGCCTATGTCGACACCGCGCTGGTCGACTCGACCGTCGGCATTCTCGCCAACCAGGCGCTCAACTATCTGGTGTCGGGAAAAATCCCGCAGCGGCTCGGCAACGCGCACGCCAACATCGTGCCGTATCAGCAATTTCCGACGGCCGACGGCTATATCATCATCGCCACCGGCAACGACAACCAATACGTCAAGCTGTGCCACGTGCTCGGCGCGCCGGAACTCGCAACCGATCCGACCTACAAGGACAATGTCGGCCGCCTGCAGCATCGCGCCGAGCTGGTCGAGAAGCTGACGGTGCTGACCAAGCGCATGAAGCGCGACGACCTGCT
>JAQSCR010000169.1 GCA_029945495.1 Pseudolabrys sp.
GCAAGCATTAATCGCGAGCCTTCGCGCGCTTCGACGCCAGCCACACCCCGGCGATGATCAGCACAAAGCCGGCGACGTGGAACGCGGCGAGATGCTCGCCGAGCACGACGCCGCCGACCAGCGCCGTGCAGATCGGCACCAGATGCAGGAACGGGCCGGAGCGATTGGCGCCGATCAGTTCGACGCCGCGGTTCCAGGCAGCGAAGGCGACCAGGCTCGGGAAGACTGACACATAGGCGATCGACGCCACCGTCAACCAATCCAGCGTCAGCGTATGGCCGGACATCGCCTCCCAGACGGCGAAGGGCAGCGTGCTCACCGATGAAATGACCGCCAGCACGAACAGAAAGCTTAGCGGATTGAGCCGTGGCAGCATCCGCAGGCAGGCGGCATAGATTGAGAACACCAACATATTGAACAGGATGATCAGGTCGCCCCAGTTGAAGCCGAGGTTACGCAATGTCTCGACCTGGCCATGTGTGATGATCACCAGAACGCCGAGCGACGATAACGCGATGCCGCCGATCTGCCGCCGGCTGACGCGGTCGCGGAACAAGAGCGCGCCGGTCGCGACGATCAGCACCGGCACCAGCGAGTTCATCACCGAGACGTTGAGCGCGGCGGTGTATTGCAGGCCGACATATTGCAGCGCCGTGAACAGCGCGCCGCCGGTCAGTCCCAGCCACAGCATGACCTTCCAGTGCGCGCGGATCGTCGGCCAGTCGTGCCGGATCTGCCGGTGCGCGAAGGCCCACAGCACGGCGACCGGGAACAGCCAGCGGATCGTCGACACGCTCAACGGCGGCACGTGGCCGCCCATGGCGCGGCCGACAATGTGATTGCCCGACCAGAACAGCGCCGCCACCGCCAGCAACAGATAGGGATTGGCAAAGCCGCGCACCGTCCAGTGCTTCGGCGCGTGATCTGTTGGCTTTGGGCTTTCGTCGGTGGTCATGCCTGCTCAGTCGCCGCGGTGTGTTCGAACATGCGGCGGCGGGCATTGTCGATGTGGGTCTGCATGGCGGTGCGCGCCGCTTGCGGAGCGCGCGCGGCGATCGCGTCCATGATGGCGCGGTGCTCGTCCTGCACCTCGCGCAGGCGCTCCTGCGTGCGCAGCAGCGACAGGTTGCGGGTCAGGCTCATGCCGAAGACGATATGCGGCTGCAGCGAGCTTTGCACCGAGACGTGATAGGCGTTGTGCGTCGCCTTGGCGATGGCGAGATGAAACCGCTCGTCGGCATCGACGCCGAGCTTGAAGTCTTTCGTCGAAGCCTCCAGCGCGTCGAAGGCGGCGCCGATCTCAGCGAGGTCGCTGTCTTCCCAGCGTTCGGCGGCGAGCGCCGCGGCGACGCCTTCCAGCCCGTGGCGGAATTCAAAGCAGCGCTGGATGTCGGCGATCGACGACACCGGCACAAAGCGCAGCACCGCGATATCCGGCCGCCGCTTCACATAGCTGCCGGAGCCCTGGCGCGAGACGATGATGCCGTCGTCGCGCAGCCGCGCCAACGCCTCACGCACCACCGGACGCGACGCGCCGAAGCGTTGCGCCAGTTCGGTTTCCGACGGCAGCCGCGCATTGACCGGGAATTCGCCGGCAATGATGATCTCGAAGATATGCTGATAGATGGCGGCGCTGCGCTTGGCTTCGCCCCAAGGCGCCTTGGGATTGCCCGGCGGCGTCGGCGTTGCGGATCGTGCGGGCTGCATCGTTAGTGCTCCGTCAGCGTTTGGCGGCCGCTCGCCATTTGGCGAATTCCTCGCGGGTTTCCGGCGTCGGCGGATAAAGGCCGAAGATGCCGCGGCCTTCGTTGACTTTCTCCTGCACGAAGTCCTCGAACACGGTCTGCTCAAACGCCTCGTCCGCCACCGCGTCGGCGATCGCGGCCGGAATCACCGCGACGCCTTCGCCGTCGCCGACCAGAATGTCGCCGGGGAACACCGGCACCTCGCCGCAGGCGATCGGCACGTTGAGATCGACGGCGTGATGCTTGATTAGATTGGTCGGCGCCGACGGCTGCGAATGATAGGCGGGGAAGGGCATCGCCGCGATTTCCGGCGTGTCGCGGAAGCCGCCATCGGTGACGATGCCGGCAACGCCTCTTTTCCACAGTCGCGTCACCAGGATGTTGCCGGCGGAGGCGGCGCTGGCGTTGCGACGACTGTCGATGACGAAGATATGGCCGGGCGGGCATTCCTCGACGCCCTTGCGCTGCGGGTGGCTGCGGTCCTCGAACACGCCGATATGGTCGAGGTCCTCGCGCGCCGGAATGTAGCGCAGCGTATAGGCCGGGCCGACCATGTTCGGCACGTCGCCACTCTGGATGCGGTGGACGTTGGCGATAAACGTGTTGCGCAAGCCGCGCTTGAACAGCACCGTGGTCAGCGTGGCGGTTGAGATCGCCGCAAGTTTGCTTTTCGTGCTGTCGCGCATGGCTCTTACCTCGTTGCCGATTCCCGATAGGCCACTTGTTCGTTTTAGTTCATTGTTGTCAAGAGTTGTAAATATGGCTTGTGCGGCCACCTGTCGGACCAGTAAGGTTGCCGACTGGGAAAGAAGAAATCGCCACCCAAGGCGATCGAAAAATTTGCCCCGCACTCAAGCGGCGGCGTGGAGGAGACAAATATGACGACTTCAATCAAGACGCTCGGCCTGGCATTAGGGCTGGCTATCGCGGCCGCGGCGCCGGCTGGCGCCGTCGAAATGAAGATGATGACCGGGCCGCAAGGCGGGTCGTGGATTCCGCTCGGCGGCCAGCTCAAGGATATGTGGGAAAAGGCTTTGCCCGGCACGTCGATCCAGGTGATGCCGGGCGCCGGTATTGCCAATGCGCGCGGCGTCGACGAAGGCAAAGCCGATATCGGCTTCGGCAACTCGATTTCAACCGTCGACGGTCTTGCCGGAAGGGCGCCGTTTACAAAGCCGGCGAGCAATATCTGCAACCTCGCCACGCTTTATCCGCAGTACTACCAATTCGTGGTCAACGCCGATTCAGGCATCAACAAATTCGAGGATCTCAAGGGCAAGCCGATCACCACGCAGCAGCGCGGCAATACCGGCGAACTCATCACCAAGCAGATTCTCGAAGTGCATGGCCTGAAGTATAGCGACGTGAAGGTCAGCTTTGTCGGCTATTCGGACTCGGTCAACCAGATGAAGGACGGCCACGCCGTCGCTTTTGCGCTCGGCACCCAGGTGCCGGCCGGCGCCATCATGGACCTCGCCGCGGCGCGCGACATCAAGCTGCTCGACCAATCGTCGAGCTTTGACGGGATGAAGAAACTCAATCCGGGCTATACGCTGATCACGGTGCCGAAAGGCAGCTACCCGAAACAGGACCACGACGTGAAAGTGATCGGTTATGCCACGCACCTTTTCGTCTCGTGCAAGCTGCCGGCAGACGAGGTCTATAAGATGACCAAGGCGGTCGCCGAAAATACCAAGACGCTGGCGACGGTGGCCAAAGACATCGGTGCGTTGACGCCGAAGGGAATGGCGGAAGACATCGGCATTCCGTTCCACCCCGGCGCCGCCAAGTTCTACGCGGAAGCCGGCATCAAGGTAC
>JAQSCR010000170.1 GCA_029945495.1 Pseudolabrys sp.
TCGCTTATCGCGCGCGCATGAGGGCGTGTGACGAGGGAGGCGCACCTCAGCTGTTCCCCTATAAGACATTGAAAATATGCCCACTCACGAGGGGTGCCGATTTGATAGGAATCAACCGCGGCGGGCTAAGTCGCATTAAATTCGACCTGCTGGCAGGAGCGGGCCCGTGCATGGACTTTCGATCAACGGCGCTGGGCCGACGCTCGACGCCAAAGTGAGTTTCCTGAGCCGGCCGGACACTTACCGACCGGTGGCGGGTGAGGTCGTTCGCTGGGAAACCCATATGTCATGGGTCTTTCTGGTTGGCGACCGGGTTTACAAGCTCAAGAAGCCGGTTCGCTTTCCCTATCTCGACTTTTCGACTCTGGCGCGGCGGGAGGCCGCCTGCCGCGCCGAGTTGCAGCTCAATCGCGCACTTGCGCCGGATATCTACCTTGACGTCTTGCCGCTGGTGGATACCGGTGCTGGCCTGTCGATCGGCGGTGCCGGAACCGTGGTCGACTGGCTCGTCTGCATGAAGCGCCTCGACGAGCGCAACATGCTCGAATTTATGATCGGCGAGCGGCGTGTCGAGATTCCGCAGCTCGACCGGCTGGTCACCGCCCTCGCGCGATTTTATCGCTCGGCCACGCCCGTCTTTATCTCGCCGACCGTCCATCTTGCCGACTGGAAGCGCAGCCTCGCCTATAATCGGCGCGTCCTGCTCGATCCTCGCCTCGGCATCGAGGCGGGCCTTGTCCGCCGCATCGATCGGGCCCAGCGCCTGTTCCTGGATCGGCGCGGCGATCTCATTGCCGCGCGCATGCGTCGGCGTCGCATCGTCGACGGCCATGGCGATCTGCGTCCAGAACATATCTGGCTCGGGGACAAAGTCAGGATCATCGATTGCCTCGAGTTCAATCCGCGGCTTCGCGTGGTCGACCCTTTCGACGAAGTCGCCTTTCTCAGTCTTGAATGCGAGCGGCTCGGAGCGGCCTGGGTCGGGGCTTATATAGAACGCCGGATGAAGCGCATGCTGCGTGATGGGCCGGTCGAGGAACTGTTCACATTCTACCGTTGTCATCGCGCGACACTGCGGGCACGGCTCGCGATTGCGCATCTTCTGGAGGAGCATCCACGCACGCCGGAAAAGTGGCCGCAGGTAGCGGCGGCCTATCTCAAGCTTGCCGGCGAAAGCGCAAGGAGGCTGGAGGCCCTTCTTAGAAAACCCCAAGATCGGTCAAGCTGCGCTCCTCGTGCAGGCGGCGGATCGTCTCCGCGAGCAAGGGCGCGGCGGGCAGGATCGTAAGCTTCTCGTTTCCGGCCGGGCGGTCGAGCCGGAAGGGAGGCACCGCGTCGGTAATGACCACTTGGTCGATGGCCGGATCGGCGACAACTTCGGCGGCGCCTTGCATGAAAAGCCCGTGGGTGACGAGTGCGATGACGCGCTGGGCGCCGGCCTTGCGCGCCGAAGGGGCGGCGCGCAACAACGTGTTGCCGGTGCTGATCAAGTCGTCGACGATCAGCGCGGTCGTCCCCGCCACGTCGCCGACAAACAGGTCGCCTGACACCACGCCGGCGCTGCGATGCTTCTCCGCCAGGCCCTTGCCGACCGGCCGTCCGAGCGCCGCTTCCAGCATCTCCCGCAGCAATTCAGCGCGCTTCATACCGCCGGCGTCGGGCGAGATCACTGAAAACTTCTGGTCGGGGAGACCTTTGGCATAATCAACGAACAGCGACGTAGCGGTCAGCGCGACTGTGCGGCAACGGAACGCGTTCTCGAAGGCGACAGGATTGTGCACTTCAAGCGTAACGAGGCAGTCGGTGCCGACGCTTTCGAACATCCGAGCAATGTATCGGGTCGTCACAGGATCATTTGGCTTGGTGCGGCGGTCTTTGCGCGCGTAACAAAGATAGGGCGTCACTGCGGTCACGCGGGCGGTGCCGGCATCCTTGATGGCGCCGATGAAGAAAAGCAGCCGGCACAGCTTGTCGTCAGCACTTTGCTGTGGGCCGCCATGCAGGCTCTGAATGACATAGACATCGGCGCCATTCACCGCGTCAAGCGGACGCGACTTGTGCTCGCCGTCCTCAAAGTCGCGTTCTTCATGCGCTGCAAGCGCCACGCCCATAGCCGCGGAAATCCCGGCCCCCAGCTCGGCGCTGGCATTGAGGCAGAACAGCCGAAGAGGCGCTCCTGTCATCGATAGGCTCCTCCTATAAAAAGATCATATGAAGCAGGGGGCTTCTTTGATCGAAATCAATCGTCAATGCGATCCGGTGGCGCTTGATGATGCGCGAGCCGTTCGGCGCTCGCAACGCTGCTGCCGGCTTCAGCGGTTTGATTGCGGCGACGGCAATTATACTGTTGCTGTTTCAGTGGAGGTCGGCGGCTGGTTCGCTTGCATTGGCTCGATGACAAGAATGGGAACACGGCGGGCTGCCGCAATAGCCGAAGCCTCTCCGTTCTGAAAGCCGCCGCATGTTACGACCGCGACACGCTCCTGCAGCGGCAAGTATTCTGGCAAAAGGGCCGTGAGGTGCGACCGTAGGGTGCTGCCGACGACGACATGTCGGATCATGAGCCCCAGTTTCCCCGCGAGTTCATGGATGCCGCGGTCTTCCATCGCGGTTTCGCAAATATCAAGAATAATCAGGTCTTCCTTTGCAGCGATCACGATCGCAGCGGCTACGCGAATCCTTGGGTTCGCTTGGCGAAGATGCGATGGCGACATCGGCATCGTGCGGCAAATGTTCCGAGCCTGCCATGCTAACGGTGGGCGCAGCGTGGTTCATACGCGCATATTATGCTTGCCTAGCAGCGTTACCGTGCTCGCCTGCGCTCCCTTTTCGCCTTCTTCCTCGGCAAATGTTACACGTGTTCCCACGGTGAGGCGGGGAAACGCGCCATCGAGCACGCTGTTGCGATGGAAATAGAGTTCCCGGCCGTCATTAGAGTCGAGAAACCCGAATTCACCGGAAGGGTCGAGCCGCGCAACCGTCCCGATCGGCGCGCCTTCATGTGTCTTCACCTGACCCTGCAGCTCGCGGGCATTATCCTGCAACTGCCGGCGCGCCCGCTTGAATGCGTCATTGATCGCGAACGACAGCTCGGAGTGCCGTTCGTCGGCCTTCGCGGTACGGTCGACGTTGACCTCGCGGCCGTCCGGCAGCGCCATCCCGATATTGATCTCGTAAAGCCCGCCTGTGCGGTGATGACCGCCGGGAGCTTTCACCACGACCCGGCACGCGATCGCTCGGCCGAACCGCTCCTCAAGCGCGGCCACATGCCTGGAAATATCCGCCTGGACGTCAGCTCTCGCGTCCATGCCTTGAAAATCGAGTTCGACCGCTGTCTGCATGATGCTGGGCCTCCATTTAACGCTATCTATCGCTATCATTCCTCAATTGGCCGTTTTTGATACATCTCAAAGCGGGCCGATTAAATCGGCCGATCATTTAATCGCTGTATTATGCTGATCCGCGATCGGCGCTGATCGTATTTTTGACGGCTCATTTGAAAAAGGAGAGCGGCGATGAAAGCGCGTGACGTCATGGCTTCTCCTGTTATTA
>JAQSCR010000171.1 GCA_029945495.1 Pseudolabrys sp.
CAAGGACGCCAGCGAGGCCCGCAAAAAGGTGATGAAGCCGGACGATGAAGTAACGCTCGAAACACCGGGCGGCGGCGGCTATGGTGCGCCCGCTGCCTAAGGCGGCCGCTTCTGATTTATGAATGCGCGAACGGGGATTTATCGGACATGTCGACAGGCGCGCCCCTCATCGCGTTTCGTCAACGCTTCATGCGCGGCGACACGCTCATCGGGACGTTTATCAAGACGCCGACGAGCCATACGTCCGAACTCCTTGGGCGCGTTGGATTTGATTTCGTCGTGATCGACGAGGAGCATGCGCCGTTCGACCGGGTCACCATCGACGCCGCCCTGCTCGGCGCGCGCGCA
The DNA here is from genome assembly GCA_029945495.1 of Pseudolabrys sp. Lineage (GTDB taxonomy): Bacteria > Pseudomonadota > Alphaproteobacteria > Rhizobiales > Xanthobacteraceae > Pseudolabrys. The sequence continues at coordinate 349 of JAQSCR010000171.1, forward strand.
GCCGGCACCGCCGGCATCGTCAGAGTGGCCGAACCCTCGCCGGCCAGATTGCTTGCCGCGCTCGACGACGGCGCCGCCGGCGTGCTGGTACCGCATGTTTCGAGCCCGGCCAAGGCAGAAGCCATTGCCAAGGCCTGCCGTTACCGAGGCGGAAACCGCGGTTTCTCCAATTCACCGCGCGCCGGCGACTATGGCGGCGTCGGCATGGCGCAGCACATCGCTATGCAGGACGCCACTGTCACCGTCATCGCGATGATCGAGGATCCGGAAGCGATCGACGACATCGCTGCCATTGTCGCGGTTGACGGCATCGACGGATTATTTGTCGGACGCGCCGACCTTGCCGTGGCGCTCGGCGAGACGGCGCAGGACGCAGCGCCCGTGCGCAGCGCCACCGAAAAAGTTATCGCCGCCGCGCGCGCAGCCGGAAAGCCAGTCTGCATCATGACGGGCTCGGCGGCCGAGGCGACGGATTTGAAAGCGCTCGGCGTCTCTGCGTTTATTGTCGCGTCCGACCAGGCTTTCATGCGGCAAGCAGCAGTGCGTGCCTTGACGGAATTCGCGATCCTGCGTGGGTGATCAAGAACCGTCAGCCGGCGTTCATCCCAGGGTCGCTAGCTAGCGATTGGGCCATTCCAATGTTGGCATTCCCCTCGACCGCTATTCACATGTCATGCCCGGAATGCAGGAAGAGGCAGTTGCCAGAGTCGATGATGCTCTTCGTGCGCCAATGGTGCGGCATAAGCGTCGGAAGCGATCATCACGGTCGGCATCATTCGACGCGGCTTCCAATTTTGGCCGCTTCGGTGCATGTATCCGGGCGCGCTGAATGGTTGGGTAGCAGAATGGTAGCAAAGGGCATTTTTTGACCTTTTGCGGTTCCGATATTAAGCTGCAAAATCAATTAGTTGGAAGGGTGGCCGAGCGGTTTAAGGCACCGGTCTTGAAAGACGGCAGCCTTAGTCGCGCCTGCTGCCGCCTCGTGTGATCCAGGCAGGAAAAGCGGGCGTTTTATGCCTGCCATTCCGCTGCTCATGCCGTCTAATACTGTTCAGTGTCAGGCCCAATGGGTCCAATCTTGGGTCCAACTTTCAGCCCGGCTAGTGATGCTCGATCAGGCGAATGCTTTCGAGCAGCGGGACGAAGCCGGGTCCTGCAATGCGATGCGCTTCTTGCATCACGCCCGCATTGGCGATCGGGCCCTTACCGCCGCCCGGGCCTTCCGGCCCGCGCATCTCAAAATGTCGCACCGCGTCGGCTTGAACGAGCGCAGGACATTTGATCTGCACCTCGCGCGTCTCGCCGGTGTCTGCATGCTTGAGGGTGACGTTGTATTTCCAGGGCTCAGCCATTGTTCGATCCTTTCACGGGTGAATTGACGATGATGTGCAGCAAGGTGTGGTCGCGACGGGCGCCAACGTCGCCGCTCAAGAGCTTTTTGGCCCATTCGCGGTCACCTACCAGGCGGCTTAGCGTTTCTTTTGCAAGCCGATGCTCGTCGGCGGAAACAGCCTCGCCTTTGATCACTTGCTTGATCGTCGCGTCGGACAAATTGTCCTCGCGAAAGTTAGCGACGACCGACGCAAGTTGGCTGGTCGTGAACGGATTGTCCTCGTCGAGAATTTCGATTTGGCCACCGCCGTTCACCGCACCGGCAAGCGCCGCATCAATGCGAACGTCAGGACCGGCCTTCAGCGTCGTCAACGCCTCAAACTCCTGCCGCGCAGCTGCGTCTCCCGCGAAGAACTTGTCGCGCCACTGTTTGTCGCCGCCCAGCGTTTCGAGGCGTGCGGCGGCGTCCTGCGGGGTCGTGATTTCGGCGGCCGGCGCCGGTGGGGTCGTTACTTCCGTCATGCTGTTTCCTCTCGTCAGTCGGCGTTGATCGATTGCTGAAGTCGGGCCATGTCGAGCCGAATGGCGTTGGTGCCTTCCTTCAAGATAAAGCCCTCAGGCGCGCGAGCTATCGCTAGCCGCATGGCGATCTCGCTGCCGCGCTTGCCGGCAGGCCCGATGCCATCGAGGAAGGCTTCCGCCACCTCAGCCGGCCCAAACAGAACTTCCTCCGTGCGAGGTGCCCGCGTCTGCATGTGGACGAAATCGACCCGGAACAGATATTCGGGAATGTTGTCGTTTCGCGTAACGATCGGCGCCACCGGCGCGGGCTGCTCAACGGTGTTTGCGGTGGCCTCGATCTTGACCGGCGCCTGCTCGATCGCAGATACCGGCGGCAGCGCGCGGACCTTGGCCGCCCGCATCTTCGTCGTGGCATAGGCCGTGGCGGCCTTCAGGCGGTCCACCAAGGGCTCAACGCTTTCCGGCCGCGTATCGGTGAAGGGCGTCGGACATGATGCACCCGGCAATTGCGCACCGCCGAAAGGCCGGCCGCTTATGCGGTAAATCTCGTGCCTGATCGCGGCAATCTGGCTGTCGTCGATGAGTGCCGGGAGGCCGTCCGTAGGATCGAATGGCCAGGCCGCGGAAATCTCTTGATTGGTCGCCAGGAACCGGCGGAACGCGCCTTCCAGTGCGGCGAGATGTGCGGCGATTTCCTCGCCGATCGCGTCCCTAGCTTTGAACTTGGCCTCGACCCGTTCGATCAGGTCGGCATGTGCCTTTGTTTGCCGCTGGCGCAGTTCCTCAGCGGCTTTCTGTTCGAGCAGCATGATCCGCCGGGTGCAGCGTTCCATGTCGCCCTTGGCCGCTGCCACCGCCTTCTCGGCCATGTCCACAGCGGAAGGGTCATTCTCGATCAACCGGGCGTCGCGCTCGGCGTCGGCCTCGGTCAGGCGGGCGGCGAGCCGGGCATGATCCTCGCACGCTTCGGCCAGCAAGGCGTCGGTGTCGAGGGTGGCTTTTCGCTTAGGCGATGGCGCCATTGGTTTCCTCTTGGGGCTGAGTTCGGATGATTCGATCGGCGATACCTTCCGCGGCGCTCTCGATTTGAGCGTCGCTGAAGGTCATGCCGATGCGGGATTGAACGGCGTCGAGGGTGACGAAAAGCACGCCTCGGTGGGTGCTTACTGGGCCGAAGTCGCCGCGGCGAATGGCCTGAAACGCCCACTTACGTGTGCGGAGATTCAGGCGGGCAATAGCAGGTCCAGAGATAAGCACCATTCCGGTCGCATTCGCGCTACCGGGCCGGCGAGCAACGCACTCAGGCGGGCCGAGGTCGTTCCGCGTTAGGGGCGTCTA
>JAQSCR010000172.1 GCA_029945495.1 Pseudolabrys sp.
TCCGAATTTGCGAAGGTCCCGGTTCTGCAGTGCGCCACTGCGTGTTGCACTGCGCCCGGGACAAGGAAGATCAGAACGCCACCGACAACCAGTAGAACAGCGCGGCGAGCGCGGCCGAGGCCGGGATCGTGATGATCCAGGCGATGACAATGTTGTTGGCGACGCCCCAGCGCACCGCCGACATGCGCTTCGCCGCGCCGACGCCAACGATCGCGCCGGTGATGGTGTGGGTGGTCGACACCGGAATGCCGAGCCAGGTCGCCAGGAACAAGGTGATGGCGCCGCCGGTCTCGGCGCAGAAGCCCTGCATCGGCGTCAGCCGCGTGATCTTCGAGCCCATGGTTTTGACGATACGCCAGCCGCCGATCAACGTGCCGAGCGCCATCGCGATCTGGCAGGCGATCACCACCCAGAACGGCACATGGAATTGCGTGCCGAGATGGCCCTGCGAATACAACAGCACGGCGATGATGCCCATGGTCTTCTGCGCGTCGTTGCCGCCATGGCCGAGCGAATAGAGCGAGGCCGAGATGAATTGCAGCTGCTGAAATTTTCGGTCGACCGCGAACGGCGTCCAGCGCATCAGGATCCACGACAGCGCCAGCACCAAAAGGATGGCGAGTAAAAAGCCGATCAGCGGCGAGGCGACGATCGCCGCCGTGGTCGGCAGCAGGCCGTGCCAGACGATTGCGCTGGTGCCGGCCTTCGCCATGCCGGCGCCAACCAGGCCGCCGACCAAAGCGTGCGAACTGCTCGACGGAATCCCCAAGCCCCAGGTGATCAGGTTCCACAAAATTGCGCCCATCAGCGCGCCGAACACGACGTGCGGGTCGACCACGCTCAACGCGATGATACCGGTGCCGAGCGTGTTGGCGACGTGCAGACCGAAGAACAGGAAGGCGATGAAATTGAAGAACGCCGCCCAGGCGACCGCGTATTGCGGTGAGAGCACGCGGGTCGAGACGATTGTTGCGATCGAGTTGGCGGCGTCGTGCAGGCCGTTGAGAAAATCGAAGATCAGCGCGACCGCGATCAGCCCGAACAGAACCGGAAACGACAAGGCGATGTCCATGGACTCAGGCTCCGGCCGTCAGGAAATATCAGACATGCTCGATGACAATGCCGTGCATGACATTGGCGACGTCGTCGAAGCGGTCGACCACTTTTTCCAGATGATCGTAGATTTCATTGCCGACGAAGAAGGCCATCGGATCGCTGTTGCCGGTGGCCTTGTACAGCGCCTTGAGGCCGACATCGTGCAGCTCGTCGGCGCGGCCTTCGAGCGCCGAGATCTGCGTGGTCAAGTCGCTGATGTGCACGGCTTCCGAGCTGATCTTTTTCAGCAGCGGCACCGCCTCCTGCTGCAGCTTGGCGCATTTGACGACCAGATCGGCCATCGCCTTCATCTGCGGCGCGAATTCGGTGACCTCGAACAGCTTGATGCCCTTGGCGGTCTTCTGCATCTGGTCGATGGTGTTGTCCATCGACGTGGTCAGGTCGCGGATGTTGCCGCGGTCGAACGGCGTGATGAAGGTGCGCCGCACCGCGATCAGCACCTCACGGGTGACGTCGTCGGCGTCCTGCTCGCGGTCCATGACGGTCTGGTAGTTGTGCGCGATGGCGTCGCCGCCCTCCAGCATCGCCCGCAGCGCCTCGGCGCCGGCCAGGATCGCGATGGAGTGACGCGCGAATAACTCGAAGAATTTCTCTTCCTTCGGCATCAAGGCGTGAAACCAGCGCAGCATGGCGGACCCCATCCCGAATCAGTCGGTTGCAAGCCGGTCAATTTAGGCGGATCGCCGTCGGTTCCGAAACGACAGGCGACAAGGCTGTGGGTAAGACCGGGGACCGGGCGGGCCGGAATACCGCTTCGACGGCGCCGGAACGCCTTTCGTCCCGTCAAAATTGACCTTTCCGAATGGATCGATACGGTCGCTGCGCGTTAGTTTAAAATCGGCGCTGTCCGGAACGGAGACTTAAAAGAATGCGACTCGGTTACTTCACGATGCCGGTGCATCCGCTGACGCGGGACTGGTCGCAGACTTTGCGCGAGGACCGCGAGGCGATCATCCTGGCCGACCGGCTCGGCTTCTACGACGCCTTCGTCGGCGAGCATCTCACCGACGCCTGCGAGAACGTCACCAACAGCATGCTGTTCCAAGCGACTTTAATCAGCGACACCAAAACCATCAAGCTCGCCACCGGCACCACCAACCTGTCGCAGATGCATCCGGTGCTGATCGCGCAGAACGCGGCGATGTTCGATCACCTGTCGCAGGGTCGGTTCATTTTCGGCATCAGCCCCGGCGCGCTGTCCTCCGACGCCGAGGCGCTCGGCCTGCTGGAGGAAGACCGCAACAAGATTTTCGCCGAAGCCATCGACGTCATCCTGGCGATCTGGGAACGCGAGCCGCCTTACGACATCGACCTGCCCAACAACCGCTTCAAGGTTGCGATCAATCGCAACGCGGCGCTGCATCTCGGCGTCGGCATTTTCGGCAAGCCGTTCCAGAAGCCGCGGCCGGAAATCGTCGGCACCGTGGTGGCGCCGTTCTCGCCTGGCTGCGTGCTGATGGGCAAGCGCGACTTCCATCCGCTGTCGGCCAACTTCCTGCTGGCCAAGCATCTCAAGTCGCATTGGCAGAATTTCGCCAAAGGCAAGGCCGAGGTCGGGCAAAAGGCCGACATCAACGACTGGCGCATCGCCCGCAATATCTTCGTCGCCGATGACGAAGCCACCGCGCGGGCTTACGGCCGCGAGGACGGCAACAGCCCGTACCGGTTCTATTTCGAGCAGATGCTGGCCAAGATGAAGCGCAGCAACCGGCTCTATGTGTTCAAGAGCCGCAAGGAACAGCCGGACGAAGAGATCACCCACGATTTCGTCATGGACCATTGCGTCATCAGCGGCACGGTCAACAAAGTGGTCGACGCCATCCTGGCCTTGCGCGAGGAGACCGGCGATTTCGGCGAATTGGTCTATGCCGGCATGGACTTTGTCGATCCGGCGCTGGCCAAGCGCTCGATGACATTGCTGGCGGAACAGGTGATGCCGCGCGTCAATGAAGCAATCGGCAAGCAGGCGGCGGCGGAGTAGCTAGAATGTTTTGGCGATCAACGCCGCCACCTTCTCCCCGCCCCGCGCCGCATCGTCCACCGCGATACACGCCGCGACATAGCGGTCCGGGCGCAGCAGGATGACGTGATCGGTGTAGCGGGCGAGGCGCGGACTGGATGCGCCCAACTCAATCACGTCGCGGCCGAGAACGACGACACGGGCGCCGAGATCGGACCACGGTCTGCCGGCGAGCAGCGGCAGCACCGCGTCGGGCCGCGGCGAGCGCACCAGAATCGAGAAGCCGTTGCCGAGCACATCGTCCAATAAAACGTCGCGGCCGTCGCCGGTGCGGACATGCGGCTGCGGATAAAGCCGCCCGACCAAAGTGTGCTTGTGGCCGCCGCCATCCGGCACGATGAAGCCGTCGGCGAAACGCGGCGGCGGCTTGAACTTCATCTGCGCGATGTAATCGC
>JAQSCR010000173.1 GCA_029945495.1 Pseudolabrys sp.
GCAGTCGATGCAGCGCGACGTCATCTCGCTCACAGATCACGCCTCGTTCCTCTCGAACAAGATCACCTTCCTGCTCGACGCCATGCTCGGCGTCGTCAACATCCAGCAGAACGCCATCATCAAGATCTTCTCGATCATGGCGGTGGTGTTCATGCCGCCGACGCTCGTCGCCTCGATCTACGGCATGAATTTCCACGCGGGCATGATCGAACTCGACTGGGCCTTCGGCTATCCGTGGGCGCTGTTCCTGATGGTCGTCGTCGCCGTGCTGCCGATCGCGTTCTTCAAATGGAAGAAGTGGCTGTAGGCTGAGGGCGCGGCATCCGCAGTACTCTCCGTCGTCTTGCCCGGGCTTGACCCGGGCATCCATGACGAAGCAGCGGCATCGAAGGACTTACGTTAAGTCTGCCAATGCCTTGGCCGCTCATGGATTGCCGGGGCAGGCCCGGCAATGACCGCGAATAGACCCCCGCGCCACTTTCCCCTCGACAACCTTTGGCTGCGCCGCGATGATTTACGCCGGTGCGCTGCGGCTGAAGCGGCGTTGGGACGGCAAGGGCAAGGATTTCCGTGGCGACGTGCGAAAGCTATGAAGCCGTTGTCGTCGGCGGCGGTCCGGCCGGATCGGCCGCCGCCTACACGCTTGCCGCCGCCGGCAAAAAAGTATGCCTGATCGATAAGGCCGAATTTCCACGCGACAAGTTGTGCGGCGGCGGACTGACATTCCGCAGCAAAAGGGCGTTCGAGCGAATTTTCAAGCGGCCGTGGAAGGCCGAGTTGTTCAATTCCTCGCGGGATTTTTTATTCTCTTCAAACGGAAGATTTGTCGCTTCCTACCGCAGCCGCGCCAATATCTATTTCACGATGCGGCGGAGCTTCGACCATTACCTTCTCGGCCTGGCGCGGGACGCGGGCGCAACGCTCAGGCTGGGCGATGCCGTCGGCAAGATCGACCTCGAGCGGCAAGCGCTCACGCTACGCTCGGGGCAGGAGATTGCCTTCGGCTTTTTGATCGGCACCGACGGCGTCAATAGCGTCGTCGCCAAAACCTTGTTCGGAAAATCGTTCGATCCCGCGACGGTTGCTTTTACGTTGGAAGCGGAAGTGCCGCGCGACCGGCTGCCAAACCAAGGCGATCGCGTCGAATTCGATTTCAACGTGGCGCGTTGGGGTTACGGCTGGGTCTTTCCGAAGCCCGATTGCGTGACGATCGGCATTGGCGGCATGCATCGCCTCAACCCGGATCTGCGCCATCGTCTTGATGCGTATTTTCAGCACAAGGGCCTCGATGCCAAGGATTTCAAGGTGAAAGGGCAGTACCTCCCTTGCGGCGATTGCCGGCGCATTCCCGGGCGGTCGAATGTGCTGTTATGCGGCGACGCCGCCGGCGCCGTCGATCCGATATCCGGCGAAGGCATTCCCTACGCGCTGCTGACGGGCGCCGCCGCGGGCACGGCCGTTGCGACGGCACTGTCCCAGCCGGCCGGGCGCGGCGCGTTGGCGATCTATTGCGAGGATTACCGGGATGTCGTCGCTTCGTTTCGGCGTGCGAAGTTCTGGCGCTGGTTCGTTTGTCCGAGAGTGATGCAGCGTGTTTTCGCGTGGGCGTTCCGGGTCGAGCGCGTTCGGAAATGGCTGCTGGTCGAAGGCTAGAGGCCGGCACACGATGGTCGCCGCCGCCGTGGCCATGGGTGCTCGTCAAGGGGAAGAAGTGGCCGTGAGGTGAGGGCAAATGCTTTGCGAACCGGACTGTGCAGTTCGCGCGGAAAGCGACGGGTGAGCGCTATTCACCGGATGCGTCGAAACCGGCTGAATTGGAACTTTTGAATCGCGCCCGCCGGCGTCTGATGATCGTGTCGTCTGCTCTCAATCAGTTCGAACGAATGGCCTAGCAGGTCCCCGAGTGTCGCTGCGTCGTGACGGATGACGGGCAAGCCGCTGCATTTTTCGGGGCCGTCAGGCGCGAACGTCCCGATGATGACATGACCGCCGTTGCCCACCGCTCTCGAGACTCGTTCGGTATAGGCGGCTTGATCCTTCGGATCGGTCAAGAAATGCAATGCCGCGCGATCATGCCAAACATCGTAGGTTTGCGACGGCTGCCACGTGGTAATATCCGCGACTACCCATCGTACAGGCGCAGCTTTCGCGCCAAGTCTAACCTTCGATTTTGCAAGCGCCATTTCTGAAAGATCGAGGACAATAATAGCTTCGAAACCCTCTTCAAGGAGTGTGTCGACCAGGCGCGCCGCGCCTCCGCCGATATCGATAATCGAGGCGTCGGTCTTTACGCCGGTTGCCCGAATAAGATCGAGGGAAATGTCCGCCTTCTCTTGAAACCAGCTGACAGTGTCTTCATTTTTTGTTGTGTAGACATTCTGCCAATGGGTTTGGTGATCGCTCATGGCTCATTTCCTGGGATTGGAAAGCGTGTGTGCCGACACCAAAGTTGGTGATCCCGGATGCCTAGATCAATAGCGAGAACCGACTTGTCATTGCCCCCGATCCTTGAGAACAAAGACCAAAGCGCGCCATCGGTATTTTTGCCGAGCGCGATGCTTCGCGAAGCCCGCCGCCAGAAAGGCTTGCCGGTCGTCGAAGTGCCGCCGATTTGTATCCTCGATCCTGACGGCGATATCGTACGACGCCTCAAGATTTCCGGACAGGCAACGCGTTTCGACGCGTGGCCCTGCTATCACACCGATCTTTACACATTCTCGCTTGGTGGCGAAACTGTCGGCATCCTTGGGTGCGTTGTCGGAGCGCCCTTTGCAGTATTAATCGCCGAGGAATTGTTCGCGTGCGGATGCCGCATCCTGATGAGTTTGACTTCCGCAGGTCAAATAGTCCCGGCTGGAAGCCCGCCATACTTTGTCGTTATCGACCGGGCGCTGCGGGATGAAGGGACAAGCTATCACTACGCCGCGCCGGAATCGTTTGCGGAAGCAGATCCTCAAATCGTGGCCGCCGCTACAGATGCCCTGAAAAGTGCAGGCTTAAAAGTCTTCGTCGGCCCAAGCTGGACAACCGATGCGCCGTTCCGCGAGACAGCGGCGGCTGTCGAGGCGGCTCGCGCCATGGGTATACTGGCCGTGGAGATGGAGGCCGCGGCACTTTACGCCTTTGCCCGAAGACAGAGTGTCGCAGTGCTGTGTCTCGCCCATGTGACAAATACCATGGGGCTGGCTGACGGTGACTTTGAAAAGGGCGAAGCCGACGGAACGGCGGAGGCGTTGATAATCCTCGAAACAACCGCAAGAGCCATGCGCTCGTGGAAAACCGCGCCCTAGTGCGTCGCTAGTACACCAGGATCTTGTCGGCTTCCGCCGTGGCGGCGGTGGTCTTTGATATCGATCAACCGGCGAGCCGGTGCTGCCGGAGGCCCGCTTGCGAAAATTCTTTCTTTGCCTTTTGCGGGAGGGGGGGGGCTTGACTTAAATCCCAATGTAGGTATTCTATCTTCGTCCTGCTTATTGAGGGCGCTGTCATGAGGCGTCAGGATGGTGGAGCAGGGCGCGGCGCCCGCGGGC
>JAQSCR010000174.1 GCA_029945495.1 Pseudolabrys sp.
CCGAGCACGCTGGCGCCGACTGAGCCGTTCATCGGTCCGAGCAGCGCACCGAGCAGCATGCCCGATACCATCGGCGCCGCGGGCTTGCGCGGCAGGATGGCGATGCTGGCGCGGAAGAGCGCATCGGCGACCGGCAGCCGGTTAAGCAGCAGGCCCATCGTCACGTAAAGCGGCAGCGCCTGCAGCAAGTCAGATTCAAAAAGATTGATCAGCCGGCTCGGCAGCGCGCCCAACAGCGCCAGCGGAAAGGTCGCGGTGGCGAGCCCCAGCAATGCGCCGAGGCCGGCCGCCATGATGAGGATGACGAAAGCGGGCAGGCCGGTGAACAGAATGCCGGCGCCGACCAAAATCAACAGGACGAGGCCGCTCCACTCCATCACGGCTCGCTTGCAGGGTTAGGGCGTAGCACGTCGATCACGCCTTGCGCGATGATCAGCAGCGCCAGAACCCAGAGCGCGGCCTTGATGAGGAAATAGCCGGGATTATAGCTGTCGGGAAACGCCTCGAGGTTTTGCAGCGACGACATTACCGGGCCCTTGCTGGCGAATAGGATGAACAAGGCCCAGGGGGCCAAGCCGACCGCCGCGCCGATGCGCTTGAGCCTAAGCCGCGTGCGCGCCGCATAGCGCTGCGCCAAAGTATCGGCGGCCAGATGCGTGCCGGCGCGGGTGGCGGCGGTCACGCTGGCCGCGACATAGAGCGCGAAAATGATCTGTCCAAGATCGTTGGCTTCGCGCGACAAGCCGTGAAAGATGTCACGCAGCGGCCATTGCAGAAACAGCAGCACGACCAGCGGCAGCGCCAACCACTGCATAGCGCCAATGACCCGCCCGGTTAAATAGTCAAACTGATTCAGCCAGCTCATTGCTGCTTTGTATTCCATTCCTGGACCTCATCGTCCCTCGGTAAACCTTGCCCGACCTTAGCGGCGCAGGCAATTTTACGGGGCACTCAACGGAGCAGATTTCTCGCCACCATTGACAGTATGTGGCGTTAGAAAAGTGCTGAACGTAAAAAAGCAAACGCAACGCGTCGATCGAGATATCGAAACGAATATTCCGCCGCGGGCAGACTGTTCGACGATTGCTGCTAAACTTACCTCGTTCTTTCCAATGGAAGATCGATGATTGTGTTTCCGTTGCGTCTATTGAAGTTAATCGCATACTGCATCATCACCACGATCGAACGCTCGTCGTCGGCCCGCGGGCATTGTATGTCGTCGTAACGCAGCCCTGCATTATCGAGCATTCGCTGAAAGGCGTTGTCAGAATCACCCAGCGCGCCGTGCTGAGGAAACCTTGCCGATATGTAAACCTTATGGTCCGCACGCGAGGGAGCAAGGCAGTACTGCCAATCGACGGCGAATGCCGGTCGCGCGCTGGCCACCGCCACGACAAGGCCGATGACGAATTTAATGCCCGTCATGGAATAAAGGGTCCACTGTGCGTAGGCGCAGCCACTCCGATAGCGCACCTGAATTTTGCGCCTAATATGCGCACGGGCTTTGTTGATTCGCCTAAAAATGCCGTAAAAAGCGTCTACGAACTGGGTGCCAATCCCGCGGCAAGCAGACGATCGTAATAATTTCGTGATTTAAGAAGGTGCGCGTCGATGGTTGAAGTTTGTACTCGCGGCGTCGACACCGGATTTGTCGCGCTAGGCTATGCCAAGGTCGCCTTCCTCGGCGTTGTGCAGGGCATTACGGAGCTTCTGCCGATTTCCTCGACCGCGCATATGCGTCTGGTCCCGGCCATGCTTGGCTGGCAGGACCCGGGTTCGGCATTTTCCGCCGCGATGCAGCTTGCAGCGTTAGCCGCTGTGATCAGCTATTTTTGGCGCGACGTGCGAGGGCTGGCTGGGAATTCGCTCCGGGCAGTTAGCCATCACGAATATGGTGACCCCGACCTCCGTTTCTCTTTGTGGATTGTGCTGGCGACCGTCCCTATCGGCATCGCCGGTCTTTTGCTGGCGAAGCTGTTAAATACCTGCAGTTCGCCGCTGCGCTCTATCAGCGTCATTGGGTGGGCTTGTGTGGTGATGGCGCTCCTCTTGGGGCTTACGGAGCTGCGCGCTCGCCATCGTCGCACGATCGCGAATGCTTCGGTTTGGGATGCGGTGCTCGTCGGCATCGCCCAGGTCGGCGCACTCATTCCCGGGGTGTCGCGTTCTGGCTCTACCCTGACTGCGGCTCTCGCTCTCGGCTTTAAGAGGGAAGAGGCTGCGCGATTGTCGTTTCTGCTCGGCCTGCCGGCGATTGCCTTGGCGGGTCTCAAGGAAATGTGGGAGCTCTACAAAATTCACCTCGATAGCCACGGCTGGACCGTCTTGGCACTCGGCTTGGTCGTGGCATCGATCTCGGCATTCTTTGCCATTTGGGGTCTGATGCGAATTCTCGAAAGGTTTTCGACGTGGCCATTCGTAGTTTATCGATTTATCCTCGGCTGTGGAATTATTGTCGGCGCAGCGACGGGATGGTTTGTATGACATGCGAAAGCGGCGCAATTAGCTGCACGTAATAATGACCGGAAATAGCAACTACTGCGTAGGGTTGTTCGATTATTTGTGAGGTCTTTCAAAAAAAGGAAAAGGCCCCATAGAACGAAAAATCCGATAAAGACGGGTATCCAATATCGAAATTCGATTCCAAAAACAGAAACGTGTCTGAGTAGGAATTCCGTGAGTGCGTTCATAATCTAAATAATGCCAATTACTTTGTATAAAAATCTCGTAATATTAGTTAGGCTGCTCCTTCATGGGACTTGCCCCACTACTTGATACCCTAATAAGTCTGGTCGAGGCTTTTGGCCCCTGGATCATTTTCGGTATTGTGGCGCTAGAAAGCGCTGGCCTGCCCCTTCCCGGGGAGACAATTCTTGTTTCTGCAGCCCTCCTAGCCTCCACGACCAATCAAATCGATATTGCGGTTATTGTGACGGCCGCAGCCGCTGGCGCAATCGTTGGAGACGGGATTGGGTATACGGTCGGATGGCGACTTGGGCCACCTCTCCTACGCAAATATGGACGGTACATTCGTCTCAATGAAAGCCGATTATTGATCGGGCAATACCTATTTTTTCGGTACGGAAATTCTGTCGTGTTTTTTGGCCGCTTTATTGCGGTGCTGCGTATGTTTACGGCTCTTCTTGCTGGCGCAAATCGCCTGCCAGCGGGTCGCTTTTTCTTCTTCAACATCACCGGCGGAATTTGCTGGGCTTGTCTCTTTGGATTCGGTGCCCATACCCTTGGAAAAGAAATTTATAATTTCTCCGAAACGCTAAGCCTAATATCATTTGGCCTATTTATCGTGGCGGGCGTCGCATTCTCGTTTGTCATCCGACGATACGAAGTGGTGCTGCTTGGCCAAGCTAAGCGTGCGCCATCTGATCATTAGCGCAGGCTTGAGAGAATTTACGTAGATGGCAGATAGTCTTCGAATAGTCCGTCTTTCTGTAGCTGGCTAATTACGACTAGTGTCCTGATTCTGAAGTTTCTATGCGGTTGTTTCGTGATCGCTGATTGTTC
>JAQSCR010000175.1 GCA_029945495.1 Pseudolabrys sp.
GGTGCAGCAGGGCGATGCTGTTCGGGTCGTCCTTGTTGGCGATGGCGTGGCAGAACTCGGCGCTGGACCTCGCAAGAAATGCGAATGTTGCCGTGTCCAAGTGTGATCCGAGCCGGTCCATTTCAATGGCGATGGCTTGCACAGTGGCAAGATCGGCCTGATCCAGCGTTACGGCGAACCGCAAGAGGGCCAGCAGCCACTCTCTGACCTTCTGGGCCGGCCATTCTTGCCTAGACATAATCACCAAGCCGTAACTTCGTGCGGGAGCGAGGGCCGATTGGAATCAGCCGGTCAGCCATAGCGTCCTCGTCGCTTCGCATACATCAAGAAGCGCGTCAGCTAAGGCGGCCTGCAATTGCGGTCTAGAACCCGAGCGAAATTTTTATCGACTTTGTGCCGGGGCTGAATCTCGGACTATGCAAAACAAAGAACGGCGCCGGCTGTATTGGCCGGCGCCGCGATATTTGTTGAAAAATTACACGCCGGCGCATTCTCGTTGCGTCGGCCGCTAAGATGGCCGGATGTCGGCCTACCTGCCCTGCTTGCGCTTCTTGCGTTGCACGACCGCAACCGGTTTAGTCCGTCGCCTGCGGGCGCCGCCCAGCGGCAGGTCCTTCGCCCGAGGCCGCTTACGGGGCCGGGAAGCTGCCAAGTCGCGCGCCGCTTTTGTCGCGCCATGCCTCGCTTCGGCCATGGCCGTTTCCAGCAGCGGTCGGCGGTCCTCCGGCAGATAGCGAGCGTAGTTCGCAAGGGTCACCTGAACGCTGTCCGCGATCGCGTCGGCCGCGATTTCCGGATGACGAGGGTACCTCTTGATCAACGATGTTGCCACGATATGGCGGAACGCCGTCGGCGAAAGAGCGGTGATGCCCTTGATGCCGGTCCCGGACGCCGCGTTGTAGCCGAGATGGCGAGCGGTGAAGGCACGAACACGCGTGGCGAGCGCAACTTCGCGCTTGTTGTCCCGTTCCTCGGAAAAAATCGTGTCCTTGCGGCTTTCGCGATCCTCGATCTCCTGTGAAAGATATTTCTTGCCGTAGATGAAAAGGTACGGACATTCCAGTTTCAGCCGGGGGTATTCGGCATCATCGAGCAACTGGGCGCGGCCCTGCTCAAGAAACATCTCCAGGTATTTGTTAAGTCCCCAGTCGTCCGTGAGCCGGCGTTTGAAGGTGGTGTGGTTCCTGAAATACGCGCCGTTTCTGTTCTTGAACGGTTGACGCGGGATTTCCAGAAAAAATCCCTCGTCGTCGCGTTTGATGTGGCTGAGCTCGACATAGGCCCAGGTGCCCGGCCGCAGCGGCGCCTGCGCCTGCAGCAAGGTCCAGACCAGATCCTGCAGGACGGCGGCACTCGCGTGTTCGTGCAATCCGGCCAGGTCCCCGATAAGACCGTCGATCAGCATTTTGATCGCCGTCATCGGCTCAGCCATAGCGAGAATCGCTTCGACTGCGCCGTGATCCGCGACGCTCATCCGTTTGAATTTCTTGCGCAAATCCCTTTCGAGATCGCGATATTGTTCGGCGATGCTTGCGCAACGGCCTTGCCATTCGTCATGGCTTTTGCCGGAAGCCAGCATTCGGCGCATTTCGGGGTCCTGGCGTATCCACCCGTCACGCCGGAAAAAGCTGCCTGATTGTGTCAGCAGATCGAGATCGGTGGGCGTCAGCCGCATGCCGTTTGCGGCCGCCAGCTCATCCGCCGGCGTGTCCTCCAGGCCGAGACGCGATCTTTGCGCTTTGAACTCGAGATACCCCCGCACAAATTCGGGGTTGGCGAGCGCCTGGAAGCCCGGTCCGTCAAATTGGGTGCGGAAGGCGCCCGCTTCCTGCAGAGCCGCATAGCCGAAAAGCTGCCCGAAACGCGCCCGCCAGATCGAGGCGGTGCCTGGCGCCCACAATTTGCCGTTCTCGATTCCGGGACCGGCCACCGGGCTTTGCTTATGGCGCTTGAGACGCTGCCATTGCGTCTCCAGGCCACTCGGGAATTTTTCAAGTGCATAGGGGGCCTTGATGCAGGCGCCCCGTCGGCGGCGCATCCTGTTGGCATTCCCAAGCCCGGCCACGACCTCTTCAATCAACCTGTATCGCGTATTCTGCGTCATCGTGCCCACGTCCTGCGGCAGCAGGCGAGAGATCGCCGATCGCTCGCGGGCGTGTTGCCGGCCGCGCAGACGCTGGGGAAAAAGGTCGGCTGCCATGCGGCCTTGGCCCGCCCGCATCCGCCGAATGCGCGAAACCAGAACGTCCTTCTCGATGCCCACCAGCTCTTCGATGCGGTGCACGATGTGAATGCTGCGGCGGTCGGGGTTCTTGCGGCCAGCCGCCCAATTGATCACCGTCTGGGGCGGCGCGCCGACGCGACGAGCGACTTCGCTCAGCGTAAAGCCAGCGCGAATGCAGACGACCGAGACGGTTGCCGAGAATTCCGGCGGCAGACCATTGCACGCTTCAAGCGCGGCGAGGTCGCTGGAAAGTACGGTAAGCAGGCGCGACAGTGTGCGCGATATCTTCCATGTACCCGACGCAAGGGCCGCATGCGCCCGTTCGAGTGACGGCGCCGCCGGGGCCTTTGCGCCTTGCGGGTCGAGACGGGCGATCGCATGGCAGAGCCGGCGGACGTCGCGGGTGCCCTGTTCGCTCGGAAACCCCTGCACGCTGTTCTCATTGCGCACGCGTGCAATGGCGGCCGTCTCCAGTTCGACGATGCGCAGCACCGCTTCCTTGACGCAGCGCAGACGAACCCCGACGCCCAGTTTGGGCACGGCCGCCTCGACCAGCCGGCGCAGTTGGGAACCGCGGCGCAGCAGCGCATATTGGTCGATGCCGGCTTCTCGCGCGAGGTCGGGCATCGACACGCGGCCGGGCCGGCGCGCGTTGGCCGGCAGCGGCGCCTTGTCCTTCCGCAGTTTTTCAAGGTGACGCAGAATTTTCGCGTGGTTGCCGCGCGCGGCCGCCGTTGTGTCACCGCCGGGATGGCCGCGGCGCTCGCGGCCGACCTTGGCGGGGCGCTCGGGCTTGGCAGGGCGACCGGGCGTGGCGGGGCGTCCGGCGGCGGGCCGGAACGCGATGACGTTGGTGAGGGCATCGCTTGCACGATCATCGCTTGCATGGTTTGCGCTTGCATTGTCGCGTCGGCCTATGGAGCCCTTTTTTTTGCTGCGATCCGTTTTCGGTCTGGCGGTGCGCATAACTCTGATCCTCCGGTGCCGTTCTGGCATCGCGAGGACCATAACATGCAAATTTGCGTATTGCAATGCGCAAATTTGCGATAGGAATTGTACATAAAGGCTGCGGCGGCAATCGGGGTCAATAAAGCGATTGACCGCCGCACCAGGCCCTATCTTGTCGGCTAGCCGGCCTCGGGGCGTCCGTGGTATGTCAAACCAAGCCGGCCCAAGACGTCGGTAGTGCAAATTTGCGAGCTCAAGATGGCGCAGGACGGGCTCAACGGCAGGTTTCGGCAGACGGGCCTGCCCCGATCGGGCCTCGCCGCCTATTTAGGCGTCGACAATGCCGC
>JAQSCR010000176.1 GCA_029945495.1 Pseudolabrys sp.
CGACCTTGAGGCCGGGGATGTTCGAATACCAGGACGAATAATCCTGGCTGTGCTGCGCGGCGACGCGCGACGCCGCGCCGTTCGGTCCGCGGAACACGATCGAGCAACCCATCTGGCCGCCCGACATGTACAGAGTCTTGGCGGCGGAGTTGATGATCTGGTCGATCGCCTGCATGGCGAAGTTGAAGGTCATGAATTCGACGATCGGCTTGAGGCCGGCGAGCGCCGCGCCGACGCCCAAGCCCGCAAAGCCGTGCTCGGTGATCGGCGTGTCGATGACGCGCTTGTCGCCGAACTCCTGCAGCAGACCTTGCGTCACCTTATAGGCGCCCTGATATTCGGCGACCTCTTCGCCCATCACGAACACGTCGCCGTCGCGGCGCATTTCCTCGGCCATGGCGTCGCGCAAGGCTTCGCGCATGGTCATGGTGACCATCTCGGTGCCTTCGGGAATGTCGGGGTCTGAGGGAGCTTGAACGTGCGGCGCTGCGGGAGCGGCCGGGGCGGCAGGAGCTTCAGTCTTGATTTCGGATTTCGCTTCGGCTTTGGCGGGAGGCGTTACGTCAGCGGCTTTCGGCTGCGGGGCCGGTTTAGCGGCGCTGGCGGCGGAAGCATCTTCGCCGTCGGCGAGGATCACCGCGATCGGCGTGTTGACCGCGACGTCCTGCGTGCCTTCGGCGACGAGAATCTTGCCGAGCGTGCCTTCGTCGGAAGCTTCCACTTCCATGGTCGCCTTGTCGGTCTCGATCTCGGCGATGATGTCGCCGGACTTGATCGTGTCGCCCTCTTTCTTGAGCCACTTGGCGAGGTTGCCCTTCTCCATCGTCGGCGACAGCGCGGGCATGAGAATATTGGTCGGCATGGGCGCTACGGTTTCCTACTCAGAATTTCTTGCCGCTTTTGATCGAGCTCGGTTCTTTTTCTAACGGTAGATCTCGGTGAACAGCTCGGACGCGTCCGGCTCCGGATCGTGCGTGGCGAATTCGGCCGCCTCGTTGATCAGATCGCGCAAGCCGGCGTCGATCTTCTTCAACGCCTCTTCGGTGGCGAACTTCTTTTCCAAGATGCGGGCGCGCGCCATGTCGATTGGATCGTGCGTTGTGCGCACCTTGTCGACTTCCTCGCGGGTGCGGTACTTGGCCGGGTCGGACATCGAATGGCCGCGATAGCGGTAGGTCAGCATTTCGAGAATGTACGGGCCGTTGCCGGCGCGGCACCAGGCCACTGCCTTGTCACCGGCAGCCTTGACCGCGCGCACGTCCATGCCGTCGACCTGCTCGCCCGGAATCTTGAACGAGATGCCGCGCCGCGACAGGTTGGTTTCCGCCGACGAGCGCGTCGACGCCGTGCCCATGGCGTAACGGTTGTTCTCGATCACGTAGATGACCGGCAGCTTCCACAGCTCGGCCATGTTGAAGCTCTCGTAGACCTGGCCCTGGTTGGCGGCGCCATCACCGAAATAGGCGAGCGAGACATTGTCATTGCCGCGATAGCGGTTGGCAAAGGCCAGACCGGTGCCGAGCGGCACCTGTGCGCCGACGATGCCGTGGCCGCCGTAGAAACCCTTCTCGACGCTGAACATGTGCATCGAGCCGCCCTTGCCCTTGGAATAGCCATGGGTGCGGCCGGTGAGTTCCGCCATCACGCCCTTCGGGTCCATGCCGCAGGCGATCATGTGGCCATGGTCGCGGTAGCCGGTGATGACCTGGTCGCCCTTTTTCAGCGCCATCTGCATGCCGACGACGACGGCTTCCTGGCCGATATAGAGGTGGCAGAAGCCGCCGATCAGCCCCATGCCGTACATCTGGCCGGCCTTCTCCTCGAAGCGGCGGATGGTCAGCATGGTCTGGTAGGCGGAAAGGTCCTGATCCTTGTTGAATTCAACAAGCGGCGTCGACGGTACGGCATCGTCGGAGGTCTGGGTATTTGAACTGGCTTTAGCGGCCGGCATGGGCGCTCCCTCGACGCTTGCTCTCTAAATCTTGGCCCAATCGGACCTAAGTTGAATCGTATCTAACATTTTGCGCGCGCACGATCTTTTCAAATACCGGCTCGCCAGAGCCGGATTCGTGCGCGACTACGCCCCTCGTCAAACCGTCGCCTTGACCCTTAGCTTAAATCGCCGGGGCGCGGAAGCAGGCCTAGGCGGAGCAGCCCTGCTGGAAACATTGGGGAATGGGGGATTTGCGACCGGCCGGCGGTGGATAACGTCGTCCCGGCCGGGGCACGCTAGCGCGGGTTGAGCAGCAGCGTCAGGTCGCGCGGATCGGCGTAACCGATCAGCGCACGGGCGCGCTCGTCCAGCATATCGGGGTCGATGCCGTCGGAGCGCAGCAGCGCCACCCGCCGCTCCCAGACCGTCCGTTCGGCCTTGACCGTGCGCAGCTCGGCCTGCATGGCGGCCAACTGCTGATCGAGGTCGGCCTGCGCGCGCAAGCCATGATTGCCGGTAAACGCGTTCACGGCGAAATAGCCGATGAACAGCGCGGCAAACACATAAAGACCGATCGCGGTCAGGATGGCGTGGCGGCGGCGGTGGGAGACCATGGTGGGCGCCACGATGCCGCAACAGCGTTAAGGCAGCTTTAATGGCGCCGTCCCCGCTTCGCGGAACCAATGGCCTTATCTAGAACCGGTGCCGGAACTCGTTGAGCAGGAAGTTGCCGATCCGCTTGCCGCGGTTGCGCAAGAACTTCAGCAGGCCCTGGTCGACGAAATAGGTCAGCAGGATCGAATCGCGGGTCTTCACCCGGTTGTGGACAGCGTCGGCCGAATGCCAGGTGTCGGTGCCGACCGCGAAGGCATAGCCGGTGTTCGGCGCAAAGCGCATCTGCGTGTGCTTGGGCATCGAGCCGTCCGGCTTCACTTCGTGGAAGATGGTGCCGATGTCGGTATTGTTGGCGTCTTCCGGCAGATAGAGCTGCACGGTGATGCCCTTCCAGCGCGTGTCGGTGTGCGGCGTGATCAAATAGCCGGGAATGTCGCGGGTCAGGATCGGAATCGGAAACATGCCGACCTTGGCGAAGTCCTTGCCGAAGCGCTTCGACAGGCCGGGCGCCAGACGGCGGATGAAAGCCTGCTTGACCGGCTCCGAGCACAGCGCGCGGCCGACCACGTCCCACAGCGCGCGCTTTGCCGCCGGCAGGTTGCGGATGTATTCCGGGAACAAGTCGATCTTGACGCGCGTATGCGTGCCGTCCTCGAGATCGTGGCCCTTGCTGCGGCCATGCATCGGCCGGTAGTCGCGCGACTCCGGCTTGAGCGCGAGGATCTGCGCGTAGATGTCGTCCGGGAAGACGCGATCGAATTCGAGATGGAAGAACGGCATCTCGACCGCGCGCGCTTCGTCGACCGACTTGGCGATGAATGCGGACAGGCGCTCAACCGCGCGGCGGCGATCGTTGATGGTCAAGCCTGTGGTCTGATCCATGGCGGTCGGCTTTCACTGGGTTTTAATCGACGGCAATCTGCGGCGGTTTGCAGGTGAATGCAACATCCCCG
>JAQSCR010000177.1 GCA_029945495.1 Pseudolabrys sp.
TTCGCGGCGCTTCGACGGTCGGCGGCGCGCGATCCGGATCATCCGGCGCTTCTCTACTATGGCGCCGTCACATCCTATGGCGAACTGCTTGCGCAGGCCGAAGCGCTGGCCGGCTATCTGCAGCATCGCTGCGGTGTGCGTCCCGGCGACCGCGTGCTGCTCGACATGCAGAACGCGCCGCAACACGTCATCGCCTTTCAGGCGATCTTGCGCGCGGATGCCGTGGTAGTGCCGGTCAATCCGATGAACGTCACCGCTGAGCTGGAGCACTACATCGCAGACAGCGGCGCCAAGGTGGCGCTGATTGGCGATGAGCTGATCGACCGCTTCTTGCCGCTGGTTCCCGGTGCGCTCTCGCAGGTGATCGTCGCGCGCTACGCCGATGCGTTGCCATCGGTCTGCGAGGATCCGCTGCCTGAAACTATGTTGCGGCCCGCGGTGCCTCTGCCCGACGGGCCGTTCAGCCGCTTTGGCGATGCGATTGCCGAATCGCACGCTCCCGCGCCGATGACGGCGGGATCGGACGATCTGGCGGTGATGCCATACACCTCCGGCACGACCGGGCGCCCCAAGGCCTGCCGGCATCGTCACCACGCGGTCACCTTCACCGCCGCTGCGCAGGCGCTCTGGTACACGATCGGTCCGGAAAGCGTGATGACCTCGTTCATGCCGTTGTTCCACGTCGCGGGCATGCAGGCGTCGATGAGTGCCGGGCTTTTCGCCGGCGCGACGCTGGTTCTGATGACACGTTGGAACCGCGACCTGATCCCGACACTGTTCCGCCGCCACCGCGTGACCTGGTGGAGCGCCGCGCCCACCATGATTGTCGATGTGCTGGCGAGCGCGACGTTTTCCGACGACTGTTTTGCCCATTTGACAGTGTTGACCGGCGGCGGAGCGTCGATGCCGGTCGCCGTCTCCGCACAGTTGGAAGATCGCTATGGCTTGCGGTTCTGCGAAGGCTACGGCCTGTCCGAAACAATCTCGGCCACGCATATCAACCCGGTCGCGCACCCCAAACCGCAATGCCTCGGCATTCCGATCTTCGACACGTTGTCGATGATCGTCGACCCCGAAACATTGGCGGAGCTTGCGACCGGCGAGACGGGCGAGATTCTGGTCAGCGGCCCGCAGATCATGTTGGGCTACTGGCGTCACCCCGAAGCGGACGCCGAAACATTTGTCGACATCGGCGGGCATCGCTGGCTGCGGACCGGCGACATGGGCTGGCGCGACAAGGATGGATATTACTTCATCACCGATCGTTTGAAGCGGATGGTGAATGTGTCGGGATTCAAGGTCTGGCCCGCGGAATGCGAGGCGCTGCTTTATCGGCATCCGGCGGTACAGGAATGTTGCGTCATTTCCGCTCCCGACGCCTATCGCGGCGAGACGGTGAAAGCCTTCATCACGCTGCGGCCCGAGGCGCGCGGGCGCATTACGGCGGAGGACATCACGGCTTTCGCACGCACGGTCATGGCCGCCTACAAGGTGCCGCGTCTGATCGAGTTCACCGACAGCCTGCCACACACCGGCAGCAAAAAAATCGACTGGCGCACGCTTCAGGACGCCGAATGGGCGAAGACGAATGGCTGAGCAGATTTGGTTTGAGGATTTCACCCCCGGCGCGGTTCTGACCTCGTCCGCCCGGGTCATTACCTTCGACGACATCGATCGATGGGCGGCGCTGACGGGTGAACGGCACCCTGTGCATATGGACGACGATTTCGCCCGCGCCGCCGGTTTCCGGGGACGGATCGCGCACGGTCTGTTCAGCCTGGCGTTGATCGAGGGATTGAAGGCGGAACTGGGCTGTTTCGAGCAAAGCGTTACCGCCTCGCTCGGTTGGGACAATGTGCGGTTCCACGCGCCGCTCTATCCGGGCGATCGTGTGCATCTGCGGCTCGAGCTTGTGGAAAAGCGCCCAACGTCGAAGCCGGGGCGCGGCGTGGCGACCGAACGTGGCGTGCTTGTCGGCGCCGACGGAACCGAGGTGACGAGCGGAGATCACGTCATTTTTCTGCGTTATCGCCCAAATGCCGGCTGAGCGACTGGCTTCGCCGGCACTTCCTTCCGGGCCGGACAGCCGATTGGGCGTTGACAGGACCTCTCCCGACTTCTAATTCAAAAAAGGAAGTTCCGGAAAACGGAATTCCGCACGGGACAATATTCGCAGGTTGGTTGCGCGAGCGGGGTGTGGGGAAAGCATCTCGGTTGTCCGCGAAGTGTTGCGGAACAGGGATTGCATGTCTGACCAGGACGATACGCCTTTAGGGCGCTCTCTTCGGATCATCGAACTGCTCGCCACGGCGCGCGAAGGGCTGAGTCTGACGGAAATAGCCACCGCGACCGGTCTTGTGGTGACGACCGTCCATCGTCAGCTTGCGATGCTGGTGGGAGTCGGGGTGGTGCGTAAGGCCAATGCCCGCAACTTCGTCGTCGGCGAGCGCATGTTGCGCATCGCCGCGCTGATTTCGGGCGGCGACGACGTCACCGCTTCGGCAGAGCCGGTGCTACGAGAACTGGTAGACCGTTTCGGGGAAACCGCCTTCCTAGCGAAGCTCGACGGCACCCACGTGCAACTCATGGTCGCGGCGCTGCCTGACGCCAATGGCCAGGCCTATGCCCAGCCAGGCCGCGACATGCCGCTTTATGCCGCGGCGTCGGGCAAGATCCTGCTGGCGCTACAGGACGAAGAGTTCATCGCTCGCTACCTGAAGCTCAAGCGCCATGCCTATACGCCGAACACCAAGACGGACGAGGCGGCGATCCGGGCCGATATCGCGACCGCCCGCGCGCGGCATATCGCGATTTGCGACAACGAATTCGATCCGGGCATTTTAAGTTATGCCAGTCCGGTTCTCGATCCCATCACCGGTCACTCCTATGCGATGGCGATATTCGGCCTGGCCGACCGGTTCGGTAAGGTCAACGCCGCGACGGTCGAGACTCATCTGATCAATGCGGCCCAGAATCTCAGCCGTCGGTTGCGCGCGCGCTGAGCGCGGCCTCGTCGACGATTGTCGTCGGCGTTGCGAACGCGCGTTCGGCCTCTTGTAGACGGCGCCAGTCGATCTTCATCGACGGCGTCATGGGCAGGTCGTCACGGAATTCCACGACACGCGGAGCCTTGTAGGCGGCGATGCGCGGGCGAGCCCAGTCGATGATCTGATCGGCTGTGATCGTCCCGCGCGCAGCGGGGCGGAGCACGATCAGCGCTTTGACGGTTTCGCCGCGATAGCTGTCCGGCGCGGCGATCACACAGACCTGCTGCACCGCCTCATGCTGGAACAGCAGTTCTTCGACCTCGGCCGGTGAAACCTTGAATCCCGAAGCGTTGACCATCCGTTTCAGCCGGTCTGAGATGTAGAAGTATCCCGCGGCATCGCGCCACCCGAGATCGCCGGTTCGCAACGCGCGCAACCCGTCGATCTCGATGAACGCGCCGCGATCGGCTTCGGGGTTATTCCAATAGCGCAGCATGATCTGCGGGCCGCTGAC
>JAQSCR010000178.1 GCA_029945495.1 Pseudolabrys sp.
CGATCTTTCGAGCATTGAAGCTTGTGATTTTGATTTAATCGAGTCGGTTTGTCGGCGCGAACAACAGGCGATGTTGGCTTGGGCCGACGGCGCCGTCTCCGACAAATCCCGTCTCGCGCCCAAGTACAACGGCACCGTCGGCAGTCTTGTCGATCTCTATGAGCGTGACGAAGAAAGCGCGTTCGAAGACGTCAAGGACAACACCAAGGAGGGATACCGAGACTGGCTGAAGGTGATCAAGGATACGATCGGTGCGCGTCGGCTGGATCGCCTCAGTCCAAAACACTTTCGCTCTTACTACAAGCGCTGGCGCGAACCGGCGGAAAAAGGCGGCGAGGAAAGAGTGCGGCGGGCGTACGGCTGCATTCAGATGATCCGGGCGCTTCTTTCCTATGGCATCGAGGCCGACCTTCCGGATTGCGAACGGCTGCGCAAAGGCCTGTCGCAGATGCGGTTTTCCAAGAATCCTCCGCGCGAGCAGACGATGAGCTTCGCCCAAGCGGCGGCGATTGTCGAAGCGTGCCTTAATCAAAACGACGTTCACACGGCGCTGACACAAGCGCTGCAATACGAGTGCTTTCTCCGGCAGGGCGACATCCTGGGCGCTTGGCGCGATGAGCCTGCGACATACGTGCTGAAGCCTGGAGAAGTGCGGCGCGGCACGAGGGTCTGGTCGGGCATGACGATCGACCGAGTGCAGTTGACCGACAACTTGGTGGTCCGCACCTCGAAGACGGCGCAGGCAGTGGTTCACGCGATCGACAAATGCGCATTGGTGGTCCGGTGCATCAAGCATCTCGACCGAACAGATCCTTGCAAGCCGGTCGCAGCTCGTCCTGACGGCAAGCCGTGGGCAGATCGACAGGCATTCAGCAAGGCCTGGCGCCGTTACGCCACGGCGGCAGGAATTCCGAAGTCCGTATGGAACATGGACAACCGCGCTTCCGGCATCACCGAAGCTGCGGCGGCTGGCGCCAGCGACGACGATCTTGCGAGTACGGCCGGGCACTCCGGCAAGGGAACTACACGCAGGGTTTACAAGCGGCAAGCCCGTCAAATGTCCGAACGGGTGCAGGAAAAGCGGCGCCTGGACAGAACAAATTCGTAACGCACTTAACACGGAGAGTACCGATGAACGCGCAGTCAAACGACCCGGCCGACCATCAGGAGAAGCCGATGCCGACCGACACGACGTCGCCCGAACCACATTCCATCCTGCAGGATACGCCGGCATCGGCCGAAGCAGGCGATGCGCAGCCTGCGTCGTCGGACTTGCAGCCGCCGATCGACGTCGGCACCGTCGAGGATGCCGACGCACAGACACCACCGGCACCGGACACCTCCGCGCAGCCGAAGAAATCGCAGAAGGCCAAAGCTGAGCCCAAGCCCAAGCGTGCTAAGGCGAACGCTGCCGACCCGGACAAGCGCACTGCGGAAAAGCTCGCCTCGCATGCGCCGGCAGCGCCAACTGAAGCAAGTGACAGCTTTGAAAGCGCGCCGGTAGCGGCCCAGAAGGTCGACGACACCGACGTCGATGGTCGCGCTAGTAGGGACGCTGGCCCCGCGCAGGAAGCAGGACCTGATCCTGCGCAAAAGAGCACCAAAAAGACGAGCAATAAAAAGGAACGGCATCGGTCGCGCAAGGCAAGTGGCGCGAAACAAAAGCCTGAGGAAGCCACCGGCGATCAGTCCGGCTCCTCGCCGGGCGCGGCGGCACCGGACACGAAGCCGAACCTGCGGTGCCTGCGTGTTGACGAAATCGGAGCGCCGCCACTTCCGCTGGGCTTTCTGACGCCAGAGGTGGCAATGCTGTTCCCGGACCCGGCCGCCGCCGCGCCAGTCGCCGCGCTGCTGGCGGCGGTCGCCGCTGCTGCGGGTGGCGCCATCGGTCTCGCCACTGGGAAGGGTAATAATGAAGAGTGCGCGGGCGTTCTTGCTCTTCGCGTTGGCGTTGTCGGCGACAAGGTGCCGCTCGCATCCGCCGTCGGCCCGGTGTTGCAAGCGATATATGCGGTGCAAGCGGAGGAGACCAAGACCTGGATTGCGAAAGCGCAGACGGAAGCTTTGCAAGCGTCCGTCGCCAACGCCCGTCAGCGGCTCTGCAGGCAGACCGTGGCTAATGCGGCCTTGCTCAATCTCAACGGCCCCGCCGGCGGCCTGGTCGTGCCGCCCGTGGTGCCGGCATTGGCTACGGAGCGTCCGACGTTTGTGCTGCGCGACGCGGCGCCGAAGGTGATCAAAACGGGGCTCGCCACCGCTACCAAGGGCGTGCTCGTCGTCGACAGTCGCAAATTGCCAACGCATGCCGGCTGGGGCACCAACTACGACATTGACGGCGCGGACCTCCTGAACGCCGCTAGCGCCGGCAGCTTGTTGGAACTCGCCGATCCGCTCGCTCATGGCGCCGTCCGCATGCGCACCGCATCTGTCTCGGTGATTGGTGTGGTGACAGAGGTCGGCACTTTCAGCTTGTACAAAGCCGAACCCGCGGCGCTCGCCAGCACACTGTTTGTGCCGACCCTGGCGGCGCCAACGGTGGTGGCCGCGGGTGCGGCGAGGGAGCTCACCGCGATCCTGACGCGTGCGCGTGCGCTCGAACCCGACGACGAGGGCAAGCCGCGCCGGCTGCGGCTCGCGGCCGCGGCGCGCAAGGTGCTCGATCGGGCAAAGCGCAAATGGTTGCAGTTGGCGGCGTCCACGCTGCCGCCCTTGTCGGATTATTATGCTGGTGCTGCCGATCTCGCCCTTCGTGTCGCCACGGTTCTGCACGTACTCGACCACGTCTCCGATGACGCCAATGCGCTGCGGGAGGAAGTTGACGGCGACGTCACGCGGCGCGCAGTGGAGTTTGTCGAGCAGTACGGGCTGCCGGCGGCGATCAGCGTGCTGGGTAAAAGCTCCATCGCTCCCGTGCTGCGCGACGCGCGCAGAATCTTGGCCTTCGCGCAACGGGAACTGAGCCCGGACGAGGCGGACCTGAGCCGGCGCGACCTCGCCCGCCACTGGCCGCACAGCATGACGAAGATGGAAATCCGCCATGCCCTCCATCAGTTGGTCAGCGATGGTCTGTTGGAGCCCAAGGCCGAAGGCGGCTCTCAGGCATTCGTCGTTGCTGCAGTAGTTTTCGATCTGGCTCACCGCCTGCCGGATCTGGCCACGGATCCGCGCCGGCCTAGGCAGTAAACCGAAAACTCTAAGCGGAATGTTCGTGTCAACAGGCCTGCGACTAAGTCTACGGCAAGAGCGGCGGGGGCCTGTTGACACATACGGCGACGATCCCTGCGGGGCCAGGACGGTGGCCCAACAAGACAAAGGACACGGAGCGATCATGAAGCGGATGAAAAATCGACTACGGCCTGGCCGCCGCCGACCCTGCGTCGGGCGGGCCCGATTTATTCGCCCGGCAGCCGCGGCGGCGGAGGCTGATCCTGTGCGGCAGGACTGACCTGACCTGGCTTTTTTGAACCAAGCGTTGTGAGAGAATAGCTTGGAAAG
>JAQSCR010000179.1 GCA_029945495.1 Pseudolabrys sp.
AGCCGTCGTCGGCCAGCACCAGCGCGGTGGCGGCGGCGCGGTCCTGTTCGACCGAGATGGACGACGGCCGCACTTTCTTCTTCCATTCGCGCTGTTCCGGCCGGAAGGTGACACACGGACTCAACACTTCGATGAAGGCGAAGCCCGGCCAGCGAATGCCGTCGACGATCAGATCGGCCAGTCCGTTCGGGTCGCCGGAAAATCCGCGCGCGACGAAATTGGCCCCGGACGCGACCGCGACCGCCAAAGGATTGAACGGCCGCAGGCCGATGCCGCCCGGCGCGATGTCTGAGTCCCAATCGGCCTCGGTGGTCGGCGATGGCTGGCCCTTGGTCATGCCGTAGACGCGGTTGTCCATCACCAGATAGAGCATGTCGACATTGCGCCGGCAGGCATGGATGAAGTGATTGCCGCCGATCGAATAGCCGTCGCCGTCGCCGCCGACGGTGATGACCTCGAGATCCGGCCGCGTCAGTTTCAGGCCGGTAGCGACCGCCAACGCGCGGCCATGCACGCCGTGAAATCCGTAGGTGCTCATATAGCCGGGCAGCCGCGACGAGCAGCCGATACCCGACACCAGCACCACCTCATTCGGCGGGCGGCCCTGCTTGGCGAGCGCGCGCTCAAGCGCGGCCAACACGCCGTAGTCGCCACAACCCGGGCACCAGACCGGATGCGCGCCGGATGAGAAATCCTTGGCGTCAAAGACGCAATGCGGCGCGTCGGTTGGCATGGCGATGGTGGTGTCGGTCATGGTTTTTCTCCGTCACGCCACATAGGTCGCAATCTCCGAGGGCCGGAACGGCGACGGGCCGGGCCGCGCGACGCTTTCGGCGCTCGGCGGGATCGCCTTGTGGCCGAGCAGATAATGGTAGAGCTGCGCACCGTGGTTCTGTTCGATGACGACGATGCGGCGCACGCCGTCGAGCGCGCGGGAAAGCGCCGCCAGCGGCAGCGGCGACAGCACGCGCAAGGCGATGACGCGCACTTTCGCGCCGCTCGCCTCAAGCCGCTTGGTCGCTTCGCGCGCCGGGCCGATGGTCGAGCCGATCGCCAGCACGGCGACATCGCCGTCGCCCCAGACTTCGCCCCAATGCGCACCCGGGTCAAACTGCCGAATTTTCTTGGCCCGCTTCTCGATCTGGGCGACATGCGCGGCGGCGCCGCTCGCCGGCAATCCGGCTTCGTTGTGGGTGAGACCTTCGGCCACCCATTCGAAATGCGGCGTACCGGGCAGCGGCATCGGCGTCACCGGCTCGCCGCCGATGGCATAACGCTTGAACGGCTTGCCGGGCGCGACGCCATTGGTGCGGCGCTTGAGCGGCACAGGGCGCTCTGCCGACGGATCGATCACCGTCGTCGCCTGCCCGAGCGCCTGATCGGACAGCACGATCACCGGCGTCTGCAGCGATTCCGCGACATAGACCGCGTATTCGGCGGTATTGATGCAATCGGCGACCGAGACCGGCGCCAGCACGACGCGCGGCGCGTCGCCGTGACCGCCATAGACCGCTAGATTGATATCGCTCTGCTCGGTCTTGGAGGCGATGCCGGTGGACGGTCCGGCGCGCATGACGTCGACCAGCACGAACGGAATTTCGGCGGCGACCGCCAGGCCCAAAGTTTCGATCATCAGCGAGAAGCCCGGCCCCGACGTCACCGTCATTGCCGGGGTGCCGCCATAAGAAGCCCCCAGCGTCATATTGACCGAAGCCAGTTCGTCTTCGCCCAGCACCAGCCGACCGCCGAGCTTGATGAGATGCGGCGCCAGCCATTCGACCAGATCGGTCGCCGGCGTGATCGGATAGCAGCCGACGAAACGCACGCCGCCGCGCAACGCGCCGAGCGCGATCGCCTGATTGCCGCTGAGCAGCCAGCGCGCCGCCTTTTGCGGCGACGCGAGTTGCAGATCGAGGCCCAAAGCGGGGGCGGCCTGCGCGCCAATCACCGCACCGGCGGCATTGGCGGCGATCAGCTCGGCGCCCTTGCCGTCGAAGATCGTATCGATGGCCACCTTGACGTCGGCAGCATCGATGCCGGTGAGCGCGCAGACAGCGCCCGCCGCGAACATGTTGACGCGCTTGCCGCGCAGCGCGCGCTCCAGCTTGTTCTCGTTCGGATCGTTCATGGCCAGCGCCACGACGCGGCCCTTTGACTTGGCGATGCCGGGCGGCACTGGCCCGGCCGCCGGATCGGCCAGGATGATGGTGGTTTGGTCGAGCGGAATCTCGGCGGCGAACTGCTCGACCTTGTCCCAATCGAGCGCCACGAACAGATCGTAACAGTCGGGCTGGGTTTCAATCGGCGCGGTCGACACCTGCACCAGCGCCGCCGATTCGCCGCCGCGCACCTGCGCGCCGAATAGTTGCGTCATCATGCCGTAATAGCCGGCGTGCGCGGCGGCGCGCAGGAAGACGGCGCCGGCGGTCATCGCGCCGGAGCCGCCGCTTCCTGCGAACACAACGGCTATGGAGGTTCGGGACACTCTCGTTTCCCCTTACACGTAGCCGAGCCAGCGCCAGTAAGTGGCGCCGAGCAGCATCACCAGAGCCAGCGCGACGATCGTCAGCACGAAGCCCGTCCGTACGAAGTCGCGGGCGCTGAAGGTTTCGGTGCCGTAGGCGACCATGTTCTGCGGCGCATTCACCACCAGGATGAAGCCGAAGCTGACCACGAATTGCAGCAGCATGGTCATGCCGATGATGTTGATGCCGGGTGTGGCAACGCCCTTGAGCACGGCGATGACGATCGGGATCATGGCGGCGGCAAGCGCGGTGGCGCTGGCAAAGCCGAGATGGATCACCACCAGGAACAGGCTCATCGTGCCGAGGATGAACAGCGCGGTGGCGTTGGTCAGGCCGAATTGCGCGACCGCGATATTGGCAAGCCAGGTGGCGGCCTGGGTTTGCAGCAGCGCGGTGCCGAGGCTGATGCCGACGCCGAACAGGATCACCGTGCCCCACGGAATGCGCGCCTGCGCGTCCTTCCAGGTCAGAATGCCGAAGCCCGGCATGAACATCAGCGCAACCGCGGTGATGGTCGTGGTGCTGGTGTCGAACTTGTGCAGGACGCCTTCGGTCGCCCAGAAGCCAATCAAAGTCAGCGACAGCACCAGGAGCTTCAACTCGGATGCCTTCATCGGCCCGAGTTCGGCGAGCGACTTGGCGATGCCTTCGCGGCCGCCCGGCACTTCCGTCACTTCCGGCTTCATCATGCGGGTCATGACGAAGTAGAGCGCGATGCACATCAACACCGCGAACGGAGCGGCGGCGATAAACCAGGTCAGCCAGGTGTTGGTTTGGTTGAATGTCTTTTCGATGAAGCCGATGGCGACCATGTTCTGCGCCGCCGCGGTCTTGATGCCGACATTCCAGATGCTGGCGGTTTGCACCGTGGTGATCATCAGCATGGAGGCGAAGGCGCTGCGTTTGTTGACGCCGAACGCGGCGATGATACCGAGCGTAATCGGCA
>JAQSCR010000180.1 GCA_029945495.1 Pseudolabrys sp.
CCTCGTCATGTTCGACGCGGATGGGCGGCTTGTCGTTTGCAACAACCAGTACATCGAGATGTACGGGTTTTCACGAGACGTTGTGAGGCTGGGATGCACCCTGACCGACCTATTTAAACAGGATGCTAAACGCGGTCTCCTGATTGACGACGCCGATCAATATGCGGCCAGTCTTTTGGCCGCGCTGAGTCTCGGCAAGAGCGTCAAGCGGGTCATAGGCACCGTGGACGGACGCGAGGTATTGATCACAAATCAGCCGATGCCGAATGGTGGATGGGTCGCCACTCACGAGGACATCACGGAGAAAAAGCAGGTAGAAGCGCGCATCGAAAAGGAGGCAAGCGAAAACCGCCGCCTCTTCGAGACGTCGTTGGATCTTATTCTCGTTACCGACCACAAGGGGACCTTCGTTCGGGTGAGCCCGAGCAGCATGACGATCCTGGGCTATTCGCCGGAAGAAATGATTGGCCGTAGCGCCGTCGAATTTATTCATTCCGACGACCTGGATCCGACGCGGGATGAGATGCGGCTGGCGCGCCAAGGCTTGAGCATGCGCAATTTCGAGACGCGGTATATCCATAGGCAGGGAACGATGGCCACTTTGGCCTGGTCCGGCGTATGGTCGGAACCGGAGAAGCAATACTTCTTCACCGGCCGCGACGTGACCGACAGCAAACTTGCCGAAGAAAAGCTGCGGCGCCTCGCCCACTACGATCAACTGACCGGGTTGCGAAATCGGACAAGCCTGCAGAACGATCTGACGGAATTGCTGGAGTCGCCGGCGGTTTCCGGCCGGCAGCCAATGTCGATTGCGATGTTCGATCTCGATGGATTTAAGAACGTCAACGATACGCTCGGGCATTCGATCGGCGACCAATTGCTGCAAGAGGTCGCGCGGCGCATGGCCGAATTCGCGGCGGACAATATGCGGTTCTACCGTCTTGGCGGCGACGAATTCGTCCTGACGCTGTCGGATTGCGGCGACCCGGGTGAAATCGGGCAAATCGTCGATTTTGTATTGAAACGGTTTCGCGACAGTTTTGATATCGGCGGCCACCAGCTTTTTATCGGTGCAAGCGCCGGGATCGCAATTACGTCCGGCAGCTTAAGCGTTGAAGAGCTCATTTTGAATGCCGACCTGGCGCTTTACGATGCGAAAGCCGCGGGCGGCAACATGTATCGTCTGTTCGTGCCGACGCTGCGCGCCAAGGCGGTGGCGCGCCGGGAGCTCGACGGAGAGATCCGGCGCGCCTATGCCGACAAGGAATTCGCCGTTTATTTCCAGCCGCAGCTGCGCGTGAGCGATGGTGCGGTCGTCGGCGCGGAAGCGCTTCTGCGATGGCGGCATCCGGTACGCGGCATTATCGGGCCTGGCGCGTTTATCGAGGCTCTTGCCGAGAGCCCCGTTGCGCTGGACGTCGGACGATGGATTCTGAACACATCGTGCGAACACGCCGCCAAATGGCGCGCCATGGGCCTTCCGCCAGTCCGGGTCGGCGTCAATCTGTTTCCCGTGCAATTCCAAAACGAATTGTTGCTGAAGGATGTTGATGACGCATTGCGCAAGAGCGGACTGCCGTCCGAATTTCTCGAACTCGAGATAACCGAAAACATCGCCCTCGGTCGGGACGACACGATGATCGCGCAACTGGGCTCACTGCGCAGCGATGGCGTCCATATTGCGTTCGACGATTTTGGTACCGGTTACGCTTCGTTGAGTTATCTGGCGCGCTACCCGCTCTCGCGGATCAAGATCGACCAGAGTTTCATGCGCAATATTACCGCCGAGTCCACTGCCCAGGACACCGCCATTGTGCGCTCCCTCATCGTCATGGCGCACAACTTGAATCTTCAGGTTATCGCCGAGGGGGTTGAGACTCCCGATCAAGCGGCGTTCCTCAAGGCAGAAAAGTGCGAGGAAGTGCAGGGCTTCCTCTACGCCAAGGCGCTTGCGCCACAGGAGTTCGAGGAATTCCTGAGATCGAATCAGGCGCGTTTCCGTCGCGCTGAAAACGCAACGACGGCACGCGCCGCCGGCTGAAACGCCTAGCCGTTCACAGCCGCCGCCGCCACATCAGAATTTCCGTCACGGCCTGGATCACGGCGAGCGGCGCCAGGCTCATGCCGAGAATGACGCCCCACATCGCGGCGGTCGGCGGCACCAGATGCAGGACAAGCGCCAAGGGCGCCACGTAAGGCGGCGCGGCCACCAGCACGGTGCAAAGAACCAATGCGCCCCAGAGCCATGGATTGCGCGTAACCTCGTTCAGCAGCCGGCCCGAGCGCGGATGGCGCATGTTGAACACGTGCCAAAGCTGCGCAAAGGCGAGGGTGAGAAACGTAACGGTCACGACCGATCGGCTGTCGAGCGACAGCCAATCGCGCGCCAGCACCAGCGAGCCGAAAGTCCCGGCGCTCAACGCAATGCTCTGCAGCACGATCGCGATCCACTGTGAGCGACCGACGATCGGCTCCTTTGGGTCGCGTGGCGGGCGCTCGAGCACATCGCGTTCGCCTTCGCCTAAGGCCAGCGCGAAGGCTGGAAATACGTCGGTGACGAGATTGAGATAGAGAATCTGCAACGGCAGGATCGGCAGCGGCAATGTGAACAGGATCGCCAAGCCCACCACCAGCACTTCGCTCAGATTGCAGGACAGCAGATAAGTGACGAAGCGGAGAATGTTGTCGAAGATGACGCGGCCTTCGCGGATCGCCTTGACGATAGTGGGGAAGGCGTCGTCCAGCAGGATCATCGCCGCCGCTTCGCGCGCGACATCGGTGCCGCGCATGCCCATGGCGACGCCGATGTCGGCTTGCCGCAGCGCCGGGGCGTCGTTGACGCCGTCGCCAGTCATGGCGACGACGTCGCCGGCGGCCTGATAGGCGCGCACCAGTGCGAGCTTTTCGGCCGGACTGACCCGCGCGAAGATGCCGACGTCCATGAGATCGGCATGCTTGCCGGCGATCGCCTTCTCCATGTGCCGCCCCTCGACCACCTTGTCGGCGGCAAGCCCGACGGCACGGCCGATGCTGCGCGCGGTGACGGCGTGATCGCCGGTCACCATGACCACGCGGATGCCGGCGCGCCGGCAGTCCTGGATCGCGTGCGGCACGTCCGCGCGTGCCGGGTCCTCCAGCGCGATGAGGCCGAGAAAGGTCAGGTCTTCGTAAGGCGGCGCGTCGTCGCGCGGGCAGTTTTTGCTGGCGCAGGCCAAGACGCGCAGGCCATGTTGGCCAAGGCGCTCGACACGCGCACTCCATTCCGCCCGCGCCGCGTCGTCCATGGCGATGTCGCCCTGCGCGGCTGCGGCCTGCGCGCAGGCGGCCAGAACGGCTTCCGGTGCGCCTTTGACGGCGACTAGAAAGTGCTCGCCGTGGCGGTGCACGGTCGCCATCATCTTGCTGCCGGCATCGAAGGCGTGCTTGCGCGCAATCGGCAGCTTTTCCAGCAGCGCGTGGCGGCCGATGC
>JAQSCR010000181.1 GCA_029945495.1 Pseudolabrys sp.
GAAAAGCTGCTGGCTGCGGCCCGCGGCGGCATGAAGACGGTGCTGATCCCGGAGGAGAACGCCAAGGATCTGGTGGAAATCTCCGAGACCATCAAGAAGCACCTGGAGATCGTGCCGGTCAGCCGTATGGACGAAGTCATCGCCCGGGCGCTGGTGCGCAAGCCGGAGGCCATCGAATGGGACGAGGCTGCGGCCTCCGCCAAGCTGGCGGCCGCCGCCAAGGCCAGCGGGCCGGCGATCGATGACGACGGCATCACCGCGCATTAGGCAGACAGGCCTTAAGCCAAAACACAAAACGGCGCTCCGAAACGGGCGCCGTTTTTCGCAACGCAACCGCCAGGCAGGGCGCGCGTGCCTTGTCGTATTGGAAGGCGATAAACCCTCGCAGCGGGCGATTAGCTCAGTTGGTAGAGCGCCTCCTTTACACGGAGGATGTCGGCGGTTCGAGTCCGTCATCGCCCACCATCCTGCTGGCACGGAGAGGCCGGAGGTTCGGGGGAGACGCGCCGTGAAGATCGACCGCTTGCGCGCCTTCATGACGCACGACAAAGACCGGCCGCGCGTCGTCGTTGCCATCGACACCGATGACGGGCTGACCGGCTGGGGCGAGTGCTACAATCACGGACCCGACAGGGCGCTGCCGCCGATCCTCGATTATCTGTTCGAGTTCATCCGCGGCAAGGACCCGCGCCGCATCGAATACATCAATCACCTGCTGATCCAGCAGTGCCGCTTTCCGCCCGGCGCTTTGGGCCTCGCCGCGATTTCGGCGATCGATCATTGCCTGTGGGACATTGCGGCGAAGGCGGCCGGCGTGTCGGTCTATCAATTGCTCGGCGGACACGTGCGCGACCGTATCCGCGTCTATGCCGGGCTTTATACCGCGCCCGACCCGGCGGCGGCGCGCGACCAGATGGATGCCTTGCAGGCCGAATGGGGCATCACCGCATTCAAGCTCAGCCCTTACCGGATCGACATGAACGCCAACCGCTGGGGCGAAGTGGTGCGCACCAGCGCCGAATATTTCCGCAAGTTGCGCGAGACCGTGCGCGCCGACTACGAGATCGCCTTCGATGCGCATGCCAAGATCTTCGAGGTGTCGCAGGCGATGCAACTCGGCAATGCGCTGGCGCCTTACGACCCGCTGTTTTTCGAAGAGCCGATGCGGCCGGAAAATTTCGAGGCCTGGGGCGAGCTCAAGCGCGGCCTGAACTGCACCCTTGCGACGGGGGAGTCGCTGTACAGCCGCTTCGAAGTGCTGCATCTGTTGCAGTTGAAAGGTTGCGACATCATCCAGCCCGACATCTGCGTTGTCGGCGGGCTTTCCGAGATGACCAAGATCGCGGCCATCGCCTCCGCG
This sequence comes from Pseudolabrys sp., assembly GCA_029945495.1. Classification (GTDB taxonomy): domain Bacteria; phylum Pseudomonadota; class Alphaproteobacteria; order Rhizobiales; family Xanthobacteraceae; genus Pseudolabrys. The sequence goes on from JAQSCR010000181.1 coordinate 1,361, forward strand.
CATTTCGTCAGCATCGCGCCGCACAATCCGATGGGCCCGCTGGCGACCGCGATCAACGTTCATTTCAGCGCTGCGCAAACCAATTTCCGCATTCTGGAATACCGGCTGCCGCACGGGCCCAATTACGTTTTCGATGCCGGCGGCAACGCGACGCCCAAGGCCGAGACCTCGGCTGGCGCGTGGTACGTCAAGGACCCGTATCTGCCGAAGGACGGCTACCTCGAACTGCGGCCCGACCGGCCCGGCTGGGGCGTCGAGATGGACATGGATGTGCTGTCCCGCGATGCCTACGTGCATTGGGAACGCAAGGTACCGATCCGGCCGGATGGCTCGACGGGGTATGTGTAGCGGTCAGGCCCGTTCTTCCCACAGCGCCGCCAGATGCACGATGGTGCGCACCGCGGCTTCCATGTCCTGGCGGCTGACCCATTCCAGCGTCGAGTGGAAGGCGTGCTCGCCGGCGAAGATGTTGGGGCAGGGCAGGCCCATGAACGACAGCCGCGAGCCGTCGGTGCCGCCGCGAATACTGCCGGTCACCGGCGTCAGGCCGGCGCGGCGCACCGCCTCCATGGCGTTGTCGACGATCTGCGGGTGCTTATCCAGCACCTCTTTCATGTTACGGTATTGCTGCTTGATCTCGAGCCGGTAGGTCGAGCGCGGATAATCGCGCAGCACGTCCTTGACGGTCCGCTCCAAAAGCGCTGCCTTGTCGCTTAAGCCCGCTTCGCTGAAGTCGCGGACGATAAATTTGAGCGTCGCCCGGCCGAGCGCGGCCTCCAAGCCATGCGGATGCAGGAAGCCCTCGCGGCCTTCGGTCGTCTCCGGTGTGCAAGTGTCCTTCGGCAGCGCGTCGACGATGCGGGCGGCGATCTTGATGGCGTTCTCCATCTTGCCCTTGGCAAAGCCGGGGTGCGCGCTGACGCCGTCGATGAAGACGGTGGCGCTATCTGCCGAGAAGGTCTCGTCCTCGATATGGCCGGCGCTCTCGCCGTCGATCGTATAGGCGAAGTCGGCGGCGAGCCTTTTGAGGTCGGCTTTATCGACGCCGCGGCCGATTTCCTCATCCGGGGTGAACAGCACCTTGATGGTGCCGTGCTTGATCTCCGAATGCTCGACCAGGAAACGCATGGCATCGACGATCTCGGCCAGCCCGGCCTTGTTGTCGGCACCTAACAGCGTGGTGCCGTCGGAGGTGACGATGTCGTTGCCGATCTGCGTGGCTAATGCCGGATGCTCAGTGGCGCGGATGATCTGGCTGGGGTCGCCGGGCAGCGAAATGTCGCCGCCCTGGTAGTTGCGCCAGAGCTGCGGCTTGACGCCGGCGCCCGAGCAATCCGGTGAGGTGTCCATATGCGAGCAGAAGCAGATCACCGGGACGGTCTTGCCGGTATTGGCGGCAAGCGTCGCATAGACATAGCCGTTGGCGTCGATATCGGCGTCGGCAAGGCCGATGTCGCGCAATTCGGCGACCAGCAGGCGGCCGAGGTCCTTCTGCTTGTCGGTCGACGGGCAGGTCGGCGAGTCCGGGTCCGACTGTGTGTCGATCGCGACGTAGCGCAGGAAGCGCTCGGTCACCGTGTAGTCGAAGGCGAGGGGCTTCGGCATTTCAATCCCGGGGTATACGGCGCAAAATAAAACGGCAGGCCGAAGCGGGTTGCTTCAAGCCTGCCGTTGAATTTGCCGGAGAGTCCAGCCCAAGAAATCAGCTTCGCTCAGGTCAGACCGCTTCCTTGAGTTCCTTGGAAGCGCGGAAGGCGACCTTCTTGCTGGCCTTGATCTGGATCTGTTCGCCGGTCGCAGGATTGCGGCCGATGCGCGCAGCACGCTTGCGCACCTGAAGGATACCGAGGCCGCCAATGCGGATACGCTCGCCCTTCTTCAAATGCTTGACGATATTGCCGACGAAATCGCCGAGTACCGCTTCAGCTTGCTTCTTCGACATCTCGTGCGATTCCGCGAGTGCTGCGGCGAGATGCTTCAACGTGACCGTTGCCGGTGCCGGGGCTTTTGCTGGTGCCGTAGCCATCAGGGGGACCCTCCTCTTGATCCGCAGGTTTGGCGAAGCGCCAAACGTTATGCCCGCATAGACGATTCGGGTGCGGTC
>JAQSCR010000182.1 GCA_029945495.1 Pseudolabrys sp.
TCGACGAATACGACGCCGGCCGCCCGGACGTGATGTTCGTGATCCAGCGCGTGCTGGAATCCTCCGGCCGGCTGACGCTGCTCGACCAGAGCCGCGTGATCAAGCCGCACCCCGCGTTCCGCCTGTTCGCCACCGCCAACACAATCGGCCTCGGCGACACGTCGGGCCTGTACCACGGCACCCAGCAGATCAACCAGGCGCAGATGGATCGCTGGAATATCGTCACCACGCTGAATTATCTGCCGCACGACAACGAAGTCGAAATCGTGCTGGCCAAGGCCAAGCATTATCAGAACGACAAGGGCCGCGAGATCGTCAGCAAGATGGTGCGCGTCGCCGATCTGACCCGCAACGCCTTCATGAACGGCGATATATCGACCGTGATGAGTCCGCGCACCGTGATCACCTGGGCGGAGAATTCCGAGATCTTCAACGATGTCGGCTTCTCCTTCCGGCTCACCTTCCTGAACAAGTGCGACGAACTCGAACGGCCGATCGTGGCCGAGTTCTATCAGCGCTGCTTCGGCGTCGAATTGCCGGAGAGTTCGGTCAACGTGGCGTTGTCGTAACGTTTAACCTCGCTCCAACCCGGGGCGGGGGAGAAATACATGGCATCGAACATCAAGTCCAAGCCATCGTCGAAAGAGTCGCCGACCGAGCCGTTCAAGCGCGCGGTCGCCGGTGCCTTGCGCGCGATCGCGCGCAAGCCGGACCTGGAGGTTTCCTACGCCGCCGAACGGCCCGGCCTGATGGGCGGCAAGGTGCGGCTGCCGGAGCCGCCGCGTAAGCTGTCGAAGGCCGAGGCCGCGATCGTGCGCGGCAATGCCGACTCGATTGCCTTGCGCATCGCCTGTCACGACGCCGTCATGCATCGCAAGCTGCAGCCGGCCGGCGAGCAGGCGCGCGCGGTGTTCGAGGCTGTCGAGCAGGCGCGTGTCGAGGCCATCGGCGCCCGCCGCATGGACGGCGTGGCGATGAATCTCACCGCCATGCTCGACGACAAGTTTCACCGCGGCAAATTCGACGACGTCTCCGACCGAGCAGATGCACCAATCGAGGAAGCACTGGCTCTGATGGTGCGCGAGCGCCTCACCGGCCTGGCGCCGCCGCCGGCCGCGCGCAAGCTGGTCGAACTCTGGCGTCCGCTGATCGAGGAGCGCGCCGGCGAGGCGCTCGACCGGCTGGAAAATCTGGTCGAGGACCAGCGCCAGTTCGGCGACGTCGTGCACGACCTGCTCGACGCGCTGGAGATGGGCGAGGACCGCTCCAGCGACTCCGAGGAAGAAGACGAGGAGGGCGAAGAGGAAAAGAAGAAACAGGAATCCGGCGACGACGGCGAATCCGCCGATTCCGACGAGATGCAGAAAATGTCGTCGGAAGACACGCAGGTGTCGGCCGAGGATATGGCCGACTCGGCCACCGCAGCCGCCGAGGCGCCGTCGTCCGACATGTCAGACGACGGCGAGATGGGCGATTCCGAAACGCCCGGCGAGCCGCAGCGGCCGAATCAGTCCGGCCGTAACGAGCCGCGCGGTCCGGACTATCGCGCCTTCACCATGAAATTCGACGAGACCATCGAGGCCCAGGATCTGTGCGAGCCGGAAGAACTCGACCGTCTGCGCGGCTATCTCGACAAGCAGTTGTCCAGCCTGCAGGGCGTGGTGTCGCGTCTGGCCAATCGTCTGCAGCGGCGGCTGATGGCGCAGCAGAACCGCTCCTGGGACTTCGACCTCGAGGAAGGCATGCTCGATCCGGCGCGGCTGACCCGCGTCATCATCGATCCGATGCACGCGCTGTCGTTCAAGGCCGAGAAGGACACCGAATTCCGCGACACCGTGGTGACGCTGCTGCTGGACAATTCCGGCTCGATGCGCGGCCGGCCGATCACGGTCGCCGCTACCTGCGCCGATATTCTGGCGCGCACGCTGGAGCGCTGCGGCGTCAAGGTCGAAATCCTCGGCTTCACCACGCGCGCCTGGAAGGGTGGCCAGTCGCGCGAGCATTGGCTCACCGCCGGCAAGCCGGCCAATCCAGGCCGCCTCAACGATTTGCGCCATATCATCTACAAATCGGCCGACGCGCCGTGGCGGCGCGCGCGCAAAAATCTCGGCCTGATGATGCGCGAAGGGTTGCTCAAGGAAAACATCGACGGCGAGGCGCTCGACTGGGCGCATAAGCGGTTGTTGGCCCGCACCGAGCAGCGCAAGATCTTGATGATGATCTCGGACGGCGCGCCGGTTGACGATTCCACTCTGTCGGTCAATCCCGGCAATTATCTCGAGCGCCATCTGCGTTGGGTCATCGACGAGATCGAAACCCGCTCGCCGGTCGAACTGATCGCCATCGGCATCGGCCACGACGTCACGCGCTATTACCGCCGCGCGGTCACCATCGTCGATGCCGAGGAGCTCGGCGGCGCGATGACCGAGAAACTGGCTGAGCTGTTCGCGGAAAAAGGCGGCGCTACCGAGCAGCCGACCCGCCGCCGGCGCCGGCGCGTCGTTTGACGATCGTACGCCGCCGCTGGCTGTTCGCCGCTGCCGGCGCGCTGTTCTGCGCGGCCGGCTCATACGCGGTATTGTCGGAAGAGTTGCGCTTCGCGACGGAGCCGGCGCGCATCGAGGTGCGGGCAACGCCGATCGAGAGCTTCGACAATCGCGATCCGACCAAGATCCGCTTCGGTGCGCTCGAGTTTCGCGGCGGGCTCGTGCTCACCTCAAATCATAAAGCCTTCGGCGGCATTTCCGCCTTTCACCTGGAGGCGGACGGCAGCCATTTCCTGGCCGCCACCGACAACGGCTCGTGGCTGCGCGGTCGCATCGCCTATAAAGACGGCAAGCCTGACGGCATCGCCGATACCGAGATCGCGCCGATCCTGGGTTCGAACGGCAAGCCGATCGCATTGCACGGCTGGTTCGATGTCGAGTCGCTGACTGAACTGGGCGGACAGTTCTACATCGGCATCGAGCGCGTCGAAAAGATCGTGCGCTTCGATTTCCGTCGCGACGGCCTCGTTGCGCGCGGCGAGGCGATTGCCGTGCCGGCGGACTTCAAGACCTTCGTCAAAAACAAGAGCCTGGAATGCATGGCAGCGGCGCCGGCAAATTCGGCGCTCGCAGGCAATCTCATCGTCATCACCGAACAGAGCCTCGATGCCGCCGGCAACCACCGCTCGTTTCTGCTGAAAGATGGCGAGGTCGGGCGCTTCAGCGTCAAACGCAGCGACGATTTCGATGTCACCGATTGCGTAGTCTTGCCGCCCGGCGATCTGCTGCTGGTCGAGCGGCGCTTTTCGCCGGCACGCGGCGTTGCCATGCGTATCCGCCGCTTGCCGGTCGGCGCCATCAAAGAAGGCGCGCTGGTCGACGGCCAAATCCTGATCGACGTCGACCTCGCCTATCAGATCGACAACATGGAAGGCATCGCAGTGCACCGGAACGCGCAAGGCGAAACGGTC
>JAQSCR010000183.1 GCA_029945495.1 Pseudolabrys sp.
TCGAAGCAGCGTTGCGCCGCGCGCCGATGCCGGAGGCGCACCGTCCGCCGGTCACAGATCCGCTGGCGGCGCAGCCTGCCCGATCGGCCGAACCCGCGCCGCGCGCCCCGGCGCGCGACTACAAGCTGCGCATCGATCCGAAGTTCGAAACGCGGACGGAAAGCAAATTCGAAGCGCGGCCCGAGCCGAAATACGAACCCAGGATTGAGACGAAGTTCGACACCAAGGCCGAAACCAAATTCGAAACCAAGTTCGAGCCCAAGGCCGAATTCAAGGCCGAGCCGCGGTTCGACATGCCGCCGGAACCCAACCTCGATACCCGGCCGGAGGCGCCGCCCGCCGGGCAAAAGAACGTCTTCGATAATCTCGAAGAGGAGATGGCCAGTTTGCTCGGCCGTCCGCCGGGGAAACCTTGATAGGTTTTTCCGACCGCCGTGTTCGTCTTTTGACGGTGGCGGTTGGAGTAGCGGGACCGATCCTCCTTGCCGCCGCGACGCCCGCGGGCGCGCAGGACATCAGCGTCAATTTCGGTGCTAACGCCGGCCTGACCGAGCGCGTGATCCAGATGATCGCGATGCTCACGGTGCTGTCTTTGGCGCCGTCGATCCTGGTGATGATGACGTCGTTCACCCGCATCGTCGTGGTGCTGTCGTTGCTGCGCACCGCGCTCGGCACCGCCACCGCGCCGCCCAACGCGGTGATCATATCGCTGGCTCTGTTCCTCACCGCCTTCGTCATGGGACCAGCGCTGCAGACCGCCTACGACACCGCGGTCAAACCGCTGATCGCCAACGAGATCACCACCGAGGTGGCGTTCGAGCGCGGCGCCATCCCGTTGCGCGCCTTCATGGAAAAGAACGTCCGCGAGAAGGACCTCAAGCTGTTCGTCGACATGGCCAAGCTGCCGGTGCCGGAAAAGCCGGAAGACCTGTCGCTGCGCGTGCTGGTGCCGGCCTTCATGATCTCCGAGCTGAAGCGCGCCTTCGAGATCGGCTTCCTGTTGTTCCTGCCGTTCCTCATCATCGACCTTGTTGTGGCGTCGGTGCTGATGTCGATGGGCATGATGATGCTGCCACCCGTGGTGGTGTCGTTGCCGTTCAAGCTGATCTTCTTCGTGCTGGTCGACGGCTGGAGCCTGGTCGCCGGCTCACTGATCCAGAGCTACGGGACTTAAACCGCGCATGATCCCGAAAAGTGGGAACCGGTTTTCGGACAAGATCATGCGCAAACCCAGGCGGGACCGAGAGCCGAAGGTCGGCGGCATGCGCGGCTTGAACGCGTCGGCTGGCGTCTTGCCCGGCTTGATCGTGCCGGTCGGCGTCTTGTCCGGCTTAAGCGGCGTGCCGGCCGGCGCCTTCGGCGGCAGCGCCGAGCCCGCCGCGGCGACCGGTGTCTTCGCCGCGTCCGTGGCTGCGCCCTTTGGCGCATCCTTGGCTGCATCCTTCGCCGCGGCCTTGGCCGGATCTTTCGCCAGTTCGGCGTCCGGTGTCGGCGCCTCCGGATAACGCGCGCGCAGATCGCGCAGGAAACCTTCCAGCGTATTGGTGGCCGCCAGTTTATTGGCGATGTCCTGGAAATCCGGACCGGCGGCGCCGATCGGCGTGCTCACCACATCGAAGGCGCGCCGATCCGGTCCTTCGGCGAACTTGGCGGCGTATTTCTCGCGCAGACGCCCCAGGCTGAGCTGTTCCTCGCTCAGCGCGTAGCCGATCGCCGCGCGCAGGATATCGCTGCGCTCGGCGTCGGTCAGCGGCGTGAAATCGCGCCAGCGCGTGCCGTACATCAGTTCGATCTGCTCGGCCGCTTCGCGCCAGCGCTTGGCCGCCCACAGAATATCCGAGCGCAGCCGGATCGCTTCGCGTCCCTTGATATTGGCGATCACCTCGAGCGCCAGTTCGTGCCGGCCGCCGTCGGAAATGGCGCGCGCTTCCAGAAGTAGCCGCTGGTCGCGCAGTTCGTTCGACAAGTCGCCGGTGCGCGTCTTCTGCAGCACGGCGAGCGCGCGGTCCGGCTTGCGGTTCATCAGGTAGACCACCGCCAGCCGCGTCGCCACCTGGGCGCGCGCGGCGCCGCTCAGCCGGTGATCGACCTGATGCTGCAGCAGCTCGGCCGCCTGATCGAGAAGATCGACCGACACCAGACGGTCGGCCAGGCGGCGGATCATCTCGTCGCCGCGCCGGCCGATCGGCGTCAGTTCGCGGACATCGTAGAACAGGCCGAGCGCCTCGACCGGCGGCAGCGCGTCGCCCTTGCCGGCGAGAAACAGGCTTTCGAACGTCACCGCCGCCTCGTCCTGGATGCGCCGCGTCTGGTCGCTGTCGGGATGCGCGCGCAGCGCCGTGCGCATGACGTGGAAGGCGTCGCGATAACGGTTGTCCTCGGTATAGAGATGCGCCAGCAGCCGCAGGCCGCCGGATTCGGTTTCGTCGCCGCGCCAGGTCGTGGTCAAGGTTTCGAGTTCGTGGATCACCTCGGCGCGCGGCATATCGCCGGTCTGGTTCAAGAGCTCGATCTCACGTAAGCGCCCTTGCGCCGCCGAGCGGCGGTCGCGCGAGGCGGCGGCGGCGCGATAACTCACCAGCGCGTCTTCCTTGCGGCCAAGGCTTTCGTACAGCCGTCCGGTGAGAACCGCGATCGAGGGCTCGAAGTCGGACGGCAGGCCCATGGTCTCGAATTCATTGGCGATGCGCGTCGCGTTGGCAAAGTCGCGCACTTCGATCGCCGAGCGCATCTCGGCGCGCATGGCGATGCGCTGCATCTCGACCGGCAAAGCGCGCACCGCATTGTCGGCGGCCTTGAAGCCGGCATAGGCCTCGGCCCATTGGCCGAGCCGGGCATGGGCGATGGCGCGCCAGACCGGCACGTCCTGCTGCTCGCCGAGTTGCGGACCGGACAACTCCTTGAGCGCCTCGTCATTACGGTCGAGCATCATGTTGGCGATGGCTTTGAGCACGCTGCCGGTGACGTCGTCTCCGCCGCGCTGATCGGCGAACGCGACGTCGAGCACCGCCTTGGCCTCCGCGCCCATTTCGCGGGCGATATAAAAGCGCGCCAGATTGAGCCGGGCGTGCCGGCGCTTGGCGAGCGGCGCGGCGGCGGCCAGCCCGATCAGTTCTGACTGACGCGCGAGGAACGGCGTCTGCCGGTCGAAGCCCCAGGTCTGCGTGTCGAAGGTCAGCGCGCGGAAACCGGGCGCCTGCTGCTGCTGCGCGCCGGACACCGCCGCCGACAACGACAGGCCGGTGGGCCGGCCGATGACCACCTTGTCCGGCTCGATCGCCACGGTCAGGTCGTCGGCGATCGGCTGCACCACCACGCCTTGCGTCGACGGCAAGGCACGCAGCTCGACGAAATCCTGACCTTTGAGAAATCCGCGCGCCGGCGCCAGCGCCGTCACCACCATCAGCCGGTCGCCGAGATCGGGATCGGTGAGTGTGTGAATCTGTT
>JAQSCR010000184.1 GCA_029945495.1 Pseudolabrys sp.
GTTCCGGCGCCACCGGCAGAAAGCCAAGGCCGTACAGTTTCGCCACCGGCTCGATGGCGACGCCCCAGTCGGCGCGGCCTTGCGCGATCGCCGTCGCCACCGCGTTGTGCGATTTCGGCTGGTTGGCATAGCCGGCCGGCCGTGCGCCGTTGAGCAATGTATCGATCAGCACGCGCGTGCCGGCGCCGGCATTGCGGTTGACCATCAAAACGGCCGGATCAGCCAGCACGGCCTTGATCGCCTCAGTGGCGCTCTTGCCCTCGAAGCGCGCATCACTAGGACGGAACAGCACACCCTGCATGCGGCCCCATCCCGCCACCAGCGACAGCGCCGGCGTCACCAGATGCTTATTGTACTCTCCGCTCGCCGAATCAATCAGATGCACCGGGGCGATGTCGCATTCGCCGCGGCTCGCCGCCGCCACGCCGCCGAGACTGCCGACCGCCAGCGTGCGCGCCGAGAAGCCGCGCTCGGCCAGCGCGCCGACCATTACGTCGAGCGCGACATCGTGACTGCCCATGATCACGAGATCGGGCGCCTGCGCGGCGCTGCCGATCAACGTGACCTGCACGACGCTGCCGGCATCGAGCGCGCTGGCCAGCGCGTCGATCTCGATAAAGCCGTCGGCCTGCGAGAAGCTGGTGACCGAACCGGAGCCTTTGCCGGTCGGAAACGCGACCGGGCCGTCGTCGCCGTCGATCAGCGACACCAGCACGAATTCCTTGCGGCCGAGTTCCGAGGCGATGCGGACCGGCACACGCGCCTGCACCGTTTGCGCGGCTTCCGGCAGCAGCCCGGCGAACGCGCGAATGACCGGCGCGACAAAAGCGTGAAACGTAAAGATCGCCGAGGTCGGAAAGCCGGGCAGCACGACGATCGGCGTCTTGCCGATGACGCCGAGACATAGCGGCTTGCCGGGCTTGAGCGCCACGCCATGCACCAGAATGCCTGGCGCGCCGAGGCGCGACACCACGGCATGCGACAGGTCACCGGCGCCTTTCGAGGTGCCGGCCGACAGCACGACCATGTCGCTTTGCGCCAATGCCGCACGCACGGCCTGTTCCAGCGCCGCGGCATCGTCGCCGACCGCGCCCATCGGCAGCGGCTCGCCACCGGCCTCGGTGATGGCGGCAGCAATGATCGCGCCGTTGCTGTCATAGATACCGGCAGCTTTAAGCGGCGCGCCGAGCGGCACCAGTTCGTCGCCGGTCGACAGCACCGCCACCTTCGGCTTGCGCACGACATCGACGTGGCTCAGCCCGCAGGCCGCCAGCATGCCGATCTCGCGCGAGCCGATGCGGGCGCCGCGGCGCAATAAGGTCTCGCCACGCGCAATGTCGGAGCCGGCGTAGGAAATGAATTGCCCGGGCGTGGCGGCGCGCCGCAGCTCGATGTGCGGCTCGCCTTCCTCGATCAGCTCGGTCTGCTCGACCATGACCACCGCGTCGGCGCCACGCGGGATGACGCCGCCGGTGGCGATGGTGGTGGCGGTGCCGGGCGTAATTTCGAGCGCCGGATTGTCGCCGCAGGCGACCACTTCCGCATTGAGCCGCAACAATTTCGGCGCTGCGCCGAGCGTGTCGACGGCGCGCAGCGCGAAACCATCGACATTGGCGCGATCGAACGGCGGCGCATCGACCGCCGCGACGATATCGTGCGCCAGCACGCGGGCGAGCGCCTGGCTAAGCGTCACGGTTTCCGCGCCAAGCGGCGCCAGATCGAGATGCGCCTCGAAACGGGCGCGCGCTTCCTCCGCCGAAACCACGTCGAGAAACTGCTGCTGCCGCGCGGCGGCGCGCACGCGCGCGATAAGATTGAACTCACGGCCCGCCGCTGGACGCTCCTTCATTGTCAGTCTCTTATTCCTGATTTCAGGCTGGGGGGATATCGTCCTTGCCAAGCCCTTATTAAAACAATCTACACGCAAGCTGTTGTATGCTGACAATCTTCGGCTGCGCTTTGCGTCACGCCAGCCACTTATAGCCCACTATAGTTACTATAAATAAGTGCTTGGAGCGGGCGAAGGGAATCGAACCCTCGTATGCAGCTTGGGAAGCTGCCGTTCTACCATTGAACTACGCCCGCACTGCCAGAGACCATAGCGAAAGACAGGCGGCCGCGGCAAGCCGCTTCGCGCTTGGCTTACGGCTTGAAATGCTTGCTGAGCTTCAGGCTCTGCGCCTGGTAGTTCGAGCCGATGCCCTGCCCGTATAGTTTTTGCGGCATGGCCAGCATCTTTTCATAGACCAGCCGGCCGACGATCTGGCCATGCTCGAGAATGAACGGCACTTCGCGCGAACGTACTTCCAGCACCGCGCGCGAACCTTTACCGCCGGCGCCGGCATAGCCGAAGCCGGGATCGAAGAAGCCGGCATAGTGGACGCGGAATTCGCCAACCAGTGGATCGAACGGCACCATCTCGGCGGCGTAACCGGGCGGCACCTGCACCGCTTCCTTGGAGGCGAGAATATAAAACTCGTTCGGATCGAGGATCAGGCTCTTGTCGGGCCGCGCCTGCATCGGCTCCCAGAAGTCGAGCACGCTGTAACCAGCTCGCCGTTCAACGTCTATGAGCCCGGTGTGACGCTTGGCACGATAGCCGACAATGCCGCCGGCCCCTAACGCGCCCGACAGATCGACGCCGACGGCGATGCCGTCATTCATGTCGGCGTCGTCAGAGTCCACAAGCCGCTCGCGCGCGTGCAATTCGCGCAACGCCGCGGAGCCGAGTTGGGCGTGGCCATGGCGAAAGCGGATCTGGCTGAGCCGCGAGCCTTCGCGCACCAGCACCGGAAAGGTGCGCGGCGAAATCTCGGCGTATAGCGGCCCGTGATAGCCGGGCTCGATGCGGTCGAAGCCGCGCATTTCGTCGGCGATGACGCGGGTGAAGACGTCGAGCCTTCCGGTCGAGCTTTTCGGATTGGCGGCGGCGGAAATATCGTCCGGCAGCGCCAGGCTTTCCAAGAGCGGCACGATATAGACGCAGCCGGTTTCCAGCACCGCGCCGTCGGTGAGCGCGAATTCGTGCAGCTTCAATTCGTCGATGCGCTGCGCCACCGTTGTCGAGCCGGGCAGGAAACTGGCGCGGACGCGATAGGCGATCTCGCCGAGCCGCAGATCGAGGCTGGCCGGCTGGATCTGGTCGGGCAGGAAGTCGGTCGCGGGCAGAATCCCACCATCCGCGGCCAGCTGCGCGATCATGCTGTCGGGCAAAATACCCTTGTCGTCTAAGGCGAAATCGAGTGGCACAGCGCCCTACCTTGTCCTGCGGGAGCCGATCTAACCTGACGGACGGCTTGACGGGAAGCCGCGCGCCCCGGTACAAGCAATTTATCCCGTGGTCATTTGAAGCCGGCCGGCTTGCCGCCACGTAAAACAAGGCGCTAAAAGGCCGGGGACACGTGTGCCCGGCCGAGATTTTTTTCTCCGGCCGGTTTTTTA
>JAQSCR010000185.1 GCA_029945495.1 Pseudolabrys sp.
ATGAGCGGGGTCGCGCACAATGCGCATGCCTTTGCCGCCGCCGCCTGCCGATGGCTTGATCAATAGTGGGAAGCCGACGCCGTGCGCGCGCTCGACGAAGCTTCCCGGAGCATCGTCTTCGATAGCTGAAGGAGCGACCGGGAATCCATGTTTGGCAACGAAGGCGCGGGCGCGGATCTTGTCGCCCATCAGCTCGATGGCTTCCGGCGTCGGCCCGACAAAGGCTATTCCGGCAGCGATAACGGCGCGTGCGAAATTGGCGTTTTCCGACAGGAAGCCGTAGCCCGGGTGAATGGCTTCGGCGCCGCTTGCCTTGGCCGCCGAGATAATCGAGTCCGGGTTGAGATAGGCGGCGACCGGGCTGCGGCCCTCTATTTCGATGGCGTGATCCGCGAGCCGCACGGCGGGGCTGCCGGCGTCGACCGCGTGATAGACCACGACGCTTTCGATGCCGAGCTCACGCAGCGTGCGCAAAATGCGCACCGCAACCTCTCCGCGGTTGGCGACCAGGACGCGTCGAAAGGGGGCAGAGTTTGTCATAATCCGGATATCACTCGTTACGGAATGAGAGGAGGCGGGCGTCCGCTACCGGGCGCCCGCCTTTGGCATGTCAGTATTGTGCGAAGCCCGCGAGCGACTTGAACGTCTTCGTCGGAAGGTCAAGCTGATAGACCTTGACGGCCGTGCCCGACAGCTGCTTCGGATTGTCGAAGCTCAATGGCGCCATCAAACCAGCGGTATCGAAGGCCTTGACCTTGCGCAGCTGCTCGACAGTGCAGGCGCGCGTCAGCTCCTTGCCGCAGGCTGCCATTGCCTTGGCCATCACTTTAAGCCCGACATAGGTCAGAACCGTGTAGCGATTGTAGGCCTTCATTTCGTCGGCCGAGACGAACTTCTTGGCATGTTCGACGAACTTGTTGTCGGCCTCATCGTTCAGCGCGATGTAATCGCCGACGAGATAGGGATAGCCGGCGGGGGAGGACAGGTTCACCGACGGTGGCATGTCTTCGCTCCAAACGGAGGCAACCTTGAGGTCCATGTTGAGCTTGCGCGCTTCGCTCAGGATATTGGCCGCACCGGCGATGATGCCGCCATTGGCGAGGACGGTGACGCCGGCGTCGCGCAACTGGGCGACTTCCGCCGAGAAGTTCGACTGGCCGCGCTTGAACTTCAACCGGATGCCGTCCTTCAGCTTGAACTGCTTGACGGCGCGATCGTAGCCTTCCTCGATGGTGGCGCCGAAGTCGTCGTCCTGGCGGATCAGCCCGTAGACGGCATTGGCGGGTTGGATCTTCTCATGGATGTATTTGAGCTGCGCGAAAAAGGCGTCCTGGTAGTTCGCGCCGATTGTGAATACGGTCGGCCGCACTGGCGTGTAAACCAAGTCGTTCGGCGCGGTGGTCACCACGGTCGGAAGCTTGTTGTCGGTGATCAGCGGCATCATGGCGAGAACGTTGGCGGTGCCCGAGGTGCCGTTCAGCGCGAAGATTTGGTCGACTTCGATCAGCTTCTTCAGCGACTGGAACGAACGCGACGGAACGTAGCCGTCGTCCTCCGTTATGACCGCGATCTTGCGGCCGTTGACGCCGCCGGCGGCGTTGATCTCGGCGGCGGCGATCTTCGAGCCGAGCGACACGGCGCGGCCGATGAAGGAGGCCGGGCCGCTCATGATATTGACGTCGCCGATTTTGATTTCCGTGGCAGTGACGCCGGGGTCGGCGGCCAATACTGCGGCGCTCGACAGCAATAAGATGCCGAGGCTTGATGCGAGTAGTTTCTTCATCGTGTCTCTCCCTTTGTCATTTATGGTTGGCTTTTCGGTCCGATCAGCGTGCGAGCGGCCAGTTGGTCCAGTACTTACGAACGTCGCGCCACAAACCGATCAGGCCATCCGGTTTGAAGCGCAGAAACGCGACAATCACCGCGCCGTAGGCGATGCCGCGAATTTCGTAGACATAGGTCGTGTAGGTCGTTGAACTGGGGTCGCCGAACGTCGCGAAGGCGATACGGATGACTTCCGGCACCAGCGTCAGGAACACCGCACCCAGGATGGCACCCGCGATTGACCCCAGCCCGCCAAGAATAATCATCGCGAGTGCTTCGATCGACAGGATCAAGCCAAATACGTCGACATTGACGAAACGGATTTGCAGGGACAGCAAGGCGCCCGCGATGCCGACGAAGAATGAGGAGATCATAAAAGCCAGCAGCTTGTAGCGGACGAGATCGATGCCCATGACACGGGCTGCAATGTCGTGATCGCGAATCGAAATCCAGGCCCGGCCAATCCGCGTTCGCGCAAGATTGAGCGCGATCAGGATGGTGACGAGCGTGATCGCCAGTACAAAGTAATAGAGATTAATATCGCGCGAGAGATCGTAGCCGAAGACGAAAATCTTCGGCAGAAAAACGCCGTTCGGACCATGCGTCAGCGGCTCGGCGTAGAGCAGCACATGATTGACGATGAAGGCGAAGGCCAATGTGGTGATAGCCAAGTAAAGCCCCTTGAGGCGCAGGGAGGGCACGCCGACGAGAAGACTGAGCAACGCGGCGATTGCGCCGGCCGCCGGCAACGACGCCCAGATCGGCCAATGATGGTCGGCAAGCAGAATGCCGTTCCCATAAGCGCCGATGGCGAGAAAGCCCGATTGGCCCACCGATATGAGGCCGGTCATGCCGGTCAACAGATTGAGCGCGACGGCGCCGACGACCGCGATCATCGCGGCGGTGGCGATGGACAGCGTATAATTGCCGGCCGCAAACGGGACCAACAGCAGCGCGAGGATCAGCGCTGCGGTCCATAGTTTGACGGCCGAGCTGTCAGTGAGAGCCGTGAGCTCGGCATAGGTGCGATGGAAGTGGCCGGTTCTCATGTCAGACCCGCTCGATCTCGCGTTCGCCGAACAGCCCGTAGGGACGGACCATCAGCACGACGACAATGACGGCGAAGCCGACGACTTCCCGCAAACCATGGCCGAGATAACCCTGCGCCAGGTTCTCGATGAGGCCGATCACGATGCCGCCAATGGCGGCGCCGACGATGGAATCAAGCCCGCCGAGAATGACCGCAGGAAACGACTTCAAACCCTGGAACCAGATGTCCGGCCCCAGCTTGAAGTTTGCTGCGAAAAGCACACCGGCGACCGCGGCGATGGCCGAGGACAGCACCCAGGCAAGACTGTGAATCCGATTGACGGCGATACCCATCAGCAGCGCCGCTTTTTCGTTGGCGGCGGTTGCGCGCATCGCAATGCCGTAGCGGCTGAAACGGAGGAAGGCCCAGGCCCCGGCGACCAGGCACCCGAGTGAGGCGATGGCGGCCAGTTGCGCGGGATAGAACGGCAGGGTGCCGATCTTGATGACGGTGCTGGGTAGGCCAATAGGGAATTCGAACGGATCCGGCCCCCATATCATGA
>JAQSCR010000186.1 GCA_029945495.1 Pseudolabrys sp.
GCCGGCAAGCTGGTGCTTTATCGGCATGCAGGCGACTTCGCCGCCGCGCGGCAGGCGGCGAGCGCCTCGGTCGAACAGCAGGTCCTGACGCCCGCGGAATGCCTGGCCGTCGAGCCCGGCCTGCGGCTCAAGGAAAGCGCGCTCGCGGGTGGCATCTATACGCCGTCCGAGCAGGTCGGCGATTGCGGCGCTTTTTGCGCGCAGCTTTACGCGCGGCTGCAACAGCACAGCAATGTCGAGGTGTGCCTGGGCGCATCGATCGGTAAACCGAAATTGTCGCGCGGTGTTTTGACCGGCATCGAAACCAGCGCCGGCACGATCGAAGCCGACCGCTTCGTGCTGTCGCTCGGCGCGGGATCGAAAGCCTTCGCGTGCGCCTGCGGCTTTGATCTGCCGATCTATCCGGTGAAGGGGCACTCGATCACGGTGCGCGGCGGGGACAGTGTCTCACTGACGCACAGCGTCACGGACTACAGCCGCAAGATCGTTTTCGCGCCGCTTGAGAATGTCGCGAGCGCGGCGGTCCGCATCGCCGGCTTCGCTGACTTCAAAGGCTATGACCGATCGCTCGATCCATCGCGCATCGCGACATTGCAAGGCGCTGCCGCCGGTACGCTCGGTATCGCCGCAACATCCGACGCCGCGCCGTGGGCGGGCTTGCGGCCGATGACGCCTGACAGCCGGCCGATCATCGGCGCGTCGCCGCTGGCTGGGCTGTTTCTCAATTGCGGGCAGGGCATGCTCGGCTGGACCTTGGCCTGCGGCAGCGCCCGGCTGCTCACGGACCTCATCGACGGCCGGGCGCCGTCGTGTCCGCCCGAGCCGTTTGCGGTGGGGCGGTTTTAGAGCGCTTAGTTGCGACTTAGCCGCGTTCTCGGTTGGCTCCCTCCCCCCATCGGCGAGCGACCGCGCGCCGTCCGGCGAGCTAGGGGGGAGAGGGTTGGGGTGTGGGGGCAAGAGCACTCTCTTGAGACACAGCCCCTCACCCGCCCGCCTTCGCTAACGCTCCGGCGGGCGACCTCTCCCTATGGGAGAGGTGAAGAAAGCGATCTCAGCCCCCCGCCATTTCCTCGCGCATCATTTCCAGCTCCAGCCACTGCTCTTCCGCCGCCGCCAGCTTGCGCTGGGTTTCGCCGAGATCGCTGCTGATCTTCTCGAAGCCGGCGCGATCGCGCTGATAAAGCTTCGGATCGGCGAGCTTGGTTTGCAGATCGGTGACCTTGGCCTGCAGCGTGGCGATGGTCTTCGGCAGCGTCTCGAGCGCGTGTTTGTGTTTGAAGCTCATCTTCTGCTTCGCCGCAGACGGGATCAACGAGCCGACCGGCTTCGGCGCATCCTTCTTTGCCTCGGATGCCGGCTGCTCGCGCTTCAAATCCTCGCCACGCTGCACCAGCATGTCCGAATAGCCGCCGGCATATTCGGTCCAGCGGCCGTCGCCTTCCGGCACGATCACGCCCGACACGAGGCGATCGAGGAAGTCGCGGTCATGGCTGATCAGGATCACCGTGCCGGGATAATCGCCGATGACGTCTTCGAGAACGTCGAGTGTTTCCATGTCGAGATCGTTGGTCGGCTCGTCGAGCACCAGCAGGTTGGACGGTTTGGCCAAAGCCTGCGCCAGCATCAGCCGGCCGCGTTCGCCGCCGGACAGTTTGCCGAGCGGCGTGCGCGCCTGTTCGGGCCCGAACAGAAAGTCGCGCATATAGCCGATGACGTGCTTGGGCTGGCCGTTGACCATGACGGTATCGCCGGAGCCGCCGGTCAGCGCATCGGCGACCGTCACGTTGGGGTTGAGGCTGTCGCGGTGCTGGTTCAGCGTCGCGACTTCCAGCGTCGAGCCGAGCTTGACGGTGCCTTTGTCCGGATCGTCGGCGCCGATCAGCATGTTGATGAGCGTGGTCTTGCCGCTGCCGTTCGGTCCGACGATGCCGATGCGGTCGCCGCGCGCGATGCGGATCGAGAAGTCGGAGACGATGGCGCGGTCGCCGTAGCTCTTGTTGATGTTCTTGGCCTCGATCACCAGCGCGCCCGACGCCCAAGCGGCGCCCGCGGTGATGGTGGCGGAGCCGGCGGCGCCGCGATAGGTGCGGCGCGCCTCGCGCAAGGCCTGCAGGTTGCCGACGCGGCGCATGTTGCGCTTGCGCCGTCCGGTGACGCCGTAGCGCATCCAGTGCTCTTCCATCACGATTCTGCGGTCGAGCTTGTGCTGGGCAATTTCTTCTTCGGCCAGGAGGGTGTCGCGCCATTCCTCGAAATGGGCAAAGCCGCGCTCCAGCCGCTTGGTCGTGCCGCGGTCGAGCCAGACGGTGGTGCGCGAGAGATTCGAGAGAAAGCGCCGGTCATGGCTGATCAGCACCAAAGCGGTGCGGCGCGCATCGAGATCCTTCTCCAGCCATTCGATGGTTGATAGATCGAGATGATTGGTTGGTTCGTCGAGCAGCAAAATATCGGGGTTGGCGGCCAGCGCGCGCGCCAGCGAGGCGCGGCGGGCTTCGCCGCCCGACAAATGCGCCGGGTCTTCCAGGCCTGTGAGGCCGAGTTCTTCGACCAGATTCTTGGCGATGTAGTGATCGTCTTCGTTGATCAGTCCGCTTTCTACATAGCTCAGCGTGGTTTGGTAGCCGGAAAAATCCGGCTCCTGCGCCAGATACCGCACCACCGCGCCCGGCTGCACGAAGACGCTGCCGGAGTCGGGCTCGACCAGCCGGGCGGCGATCTTCAACAGCGTCGATTTGCCGGAGCCGTTGCGGCCAACCAGCGAGACGCGCTCGCCGGTGGAAACCGAGAGGTCGGCGCCGGAGAGGAGCGGCGTGCCGCCGAAGGTCAGCTTGATGCCGGTCAATTGCAGAAGAGGAGGGGAAGCCATTTCGCCTTATTTGCCGCCATTGTTGCACGAGGCCGCCAGGGCCAGGCCCGCGCATCGCTGAATTGATGTGATCCGGTACAGGTGGATGGTCCCGGCGTCAAAGTCCAGGGTGGGGACCCCGCCCATTCCGAACCGCCTAGTTCTTCCGGATCCGGAAGGTCAGCAGGCCCTCGGCCCGATCCTGGCCTTCCAGAGTGTCGCCGGTCTGGCGCAGCAGGTTCGGGATGTCGAGCGCGGCCAGCGGGTCGGTGCATTCGGCCACGATCACGTCGCCGGCTTTCAGGCCGGACAGCATTTTCTTCACCCGCAAAGCCGGCAGAGGGCATTTCAAGCCCCTCAGATTCATGGTCTTTTCGTCCAAAAGCTTCGCTCCTGTCGTCGCCCCGGTTGGGCTAGTGCCCTGTTTCCGAAGTTCGTGATACATTTCAGCAAGCTCTGACGCGAACTTCGGAAACAAAGGGGCACTAGCAAATATATGATTCTAGTGCCGCTCTTCGATTTGAAGTTCCTGAACGACCTTGCGGGGGGTGATGCAGGAACTTCAA
>JAQSCR010000187.1 GCA_029945495.1 Pseudolabrys sp.
TGATTTGTCGGAGGCGCGCCGCGTGCGCGAAGTGGCGCCGGATGCGGCGATCTACGTGCTCAACGGCCTGATCCCGGGCACGCCGCCGGTCTATGCCGAGTTGCGCGCGCGCCCGGTGATCGGCAGCATGGTCGAACTGGCCGAATGGGACGCTTTCGTCGCGGCGACGCAATGGCGCGGCGGCGCGGCCTTGCATGTCGACACCGGCATGAACCGGCTCGGCATTTCCGCGAATGATGCTGCCGCTTTGGCGCCGCGCATCCGCGCCGAGAACCACGGCATCACGCTGCTGATGAGCCACCTCGCCTGCGCCGAAGACACCGCACACCCGCTCAACCAGCGGCAGATCAGCCTGTTCCGCGAAGTGCGCATGCTCTATCGCGGCATCCCGTCCTCGCTCGCCAATTCGTCCGGCATTTTCCTCAGCGACAACGCGCATTGCGACGTGGTGCGTCCGGGCGTCGCGCTCTATGGCGTCAATCCGACACCGGGCAAGCCCAATCCAATGCGGCCGGTGATCGACCTGAAAGTACGCGTGGCGCAGGTGCGCAATGTGCCGCGCGGCGAGACCGTCGGCTACAGCGCCGGCTGGACCGCCAAGCGCTTAAGCCGCATCGCGGTGGTCGCGGCCGGCTATGCCGACGGCTATCTGCGCTCGTCTGGCTCCAGCGACGAGACACCCGGCGGCACGGCCATCGCCGGCGGCACGCGCTGCCCGATCGCCGGCCGGGTGTCGATGGACCTGATGGCGATCGACGTCACCGAGGCGCCGGAGGTGCGCCGTGGCGATTTTCTCACTTTGATCGGCGATGCCCTGGACCTCGACGCGGTGGCGACCGCCGCCGGCACCATTGCCTATGAACTGCTGACCGGCCTGCACCAGCGCTTCCACCGGGTTTACCGGACGGAGTAAGGCGGACTGAGGCCTGAGCGCACTTCTTGCAGGTCTCACTTCAACAGTGCTGGTTTTAATTCGGGAAACTCGACGACCAACACATTCAGTCCATCCAATAGGATTGAACCGAGCAACGTTCCCACCAGATGCTTGTGCGCTTTGAATTCTTCAACGGAGCATTGCGGTTCGATTTGTCGCAAATGGTCATCTAGCTCACCACCGTGACGAACGAGTATCTCGATCAGCGCCTTAGCCGGATCTTTGGCGTACATGTTGCCCCTCCAAAGCCAGGAATTTCCATAGATCGGTTCAGAGCATAGCCTAGGAGCTGCTGACCGACCGCGTGGCAGGGATTACTTAAGAATGTTCTTGTAATGTTCTCATGGGCGTTTTAGCGTCCTGAGCATCCATACGAGACGATTCCTCATGTCCAAACGCGGCCTTTCCTTCATCTGTCAGAACTGCGGCGCGGGAGCCAACCGCTGGCAGGGCAAATGCGAGGCCTGCGGCGAGTGGAACACCATGGTCGAGGAAGGCGCCGAGCGCCCCGCCGGCCCTGGCCGTAAGCCCCCCAAAGGCCGCCTGTTCGAACTGCAACCGCTGACCGGCGAGGCCCATGACGCGCCGCGCCTGCCCTCCGGCATTGCCGAATTGGACCGCGTCACCGGCGGTGGCTTCGTCCGCGGCTCGGTGCTGCTGATGGCCGGCGATCCCGGCATCGGCAAATCGACGCTGCTGATCCAGGCGACCGCGGCGCTGGCGCGCGCCGGCGAGCGCGCCGTCTATATCTCCGGCGAGGAAGCCGTCGCCCAGGTGCGCTTACGTGCCGAACGGCTGGGCCTGAGCGATGCACCGGTCGAGCTCGCCTCGGAGACCGCGGTCGAGGACATCATCGCCACGCTGACGCAGGGGAAAATCCCGCGCCTGATCGTCATCGACTCGATCCAGACCATGTGGACCGACACGGTCGACTCAGCGCCCGGCACGGTGAGCCAGGTGCGCGGCGCGGCACAGATGCTGATCCGCTTCGCCAAGCGCTCCGGCGCCGCGATCATCCTGGTCGGCCACGTCACCAAGGACGGCCAGATCGCTGGCCCTCGCGTCGTCGAGCACATGGTCGACGCCGTGTTGTCCTTCGAGGGCGAAGGCTCGCACCAGTTCCGCATTTTACGCGCGGTGAAGAACCGCTTCGGCCCGACCGACGAGATCGGCGTGTTCGAAATGACCGGTTCGGGCCTGCGCGAAGTCGCCAATCCGTCCGAGCTGTTCCTGTCGGAGCGCGACCTCGGCAGCCCCGGCACCGCGGTGTTTGCCGGCATGGAAGGCACGCGGCCGCTGCTGGTGGAGATCCAGGCGCTGGTGGCGCCGACCTCTTTGGGCACGCCGCGCCGCGCCGTGGTCGGCTGGGACCCGAGCCGGCTGTCGATGGTGATCGCCGTCTTGGAAGCGCATTGCGGCGTCAAGCTCGGCGGCTACGACGTCTATCTCAATGTCGCCGGCGGCATGCGCATCAGCGAGCCGGCCGCCGATCTCGCCGCCGCCGCCGCCCTCGTCTCGTCGCTGGCCAATTCGCCGCTGCCGGCCGACGCGGTCTATTTCGGCGAGGTATCTTTGTCCGGCGCGATCCGACCGGTGGCGCATACGCCTTCGCGGCTGAAGGAAGCCGCCAAGCTCGGCTTCACCCGCGCCGTAGTGCCGGAGGCGGCGCGCAACGAGGCTGGAGATCCCGGCCTCAAGGCCAGTCACGTCGGCGGCCTGACCACCTTGGTCGCCGATATCGCGGCGCTCGGAAAACCCCGCACCGCGGCTAAAACCGGTTGAAAGACGGGTGACGGCACCGTGACGCCCCGCTATACACAGGCCCGGTAACGGGCCTCCAGCGGACTTTCGCGCGCTTCGGCGTGGGGGCAGAAACGGGCTTAAAATTAAGTACTTACGGCCGACATTGCCGCCCGCACCGCAAGCCGCTAGAGCTCGCGCGGATTCGTCGCGCCGGTGTCGTGGCGTGCGCGTCGGAACCACCATCCATTCGCGGAGCGCTTGAAAGCCAGGCATGCCCATCACCCTCCTCGATATTCTCCTGCTCGTCGTCATGCTGATTTCAGGCCTTTTGGCCATGATCCGCGGCTTCATGCGCGAAATTCTGTCGATCGGCGCCTGGGGCGTCGCCGCTCTGGTGACGCTGTATTCCTTCGCCAAGGTGCTGCCGATCGCGCAGGGCTATTTCTCCAGCAACACGGTGGCGACCGGCGTCACCATCGGTTCGATCTTCCTTTTGACGCTGCTGATCGTCTCGATCATCACCGTGCGTATTTCCGACATGATCCTCGACAGCCGGGTCGGCGCGCTCGACCGCAGCCTCGGCTTCCTGTTCGGCCTCGGTCGCGGCCTGATCATCGTCGTCGTCGCCTTCCTGTTCTTTGCATGGCTGGTGCCCGACAAGCAGCGTCCGGACTGGGTTACGGCCGCGAAGTCACGTGTGGTACTTGAATCTACCGGCAACTGGCTGATG
>JAQSCR010000188.1 GCA_029945495.1 Pseudolabrys sp.
TCACCGCCGGAAGCCAGTTCGGCAACGCCATGTTTCACCAGGCGCTGGACTGGCTGAACGGCACGCCCGGCGGCTCGACATTCACCTTCGGCGCGCCGCTCGGCTACGCCGCCGTGCCGCCGAAGAACAGATTGGCCGGCAAACCCGGTTACGATGCCTTCGCCGCGATGCCCCGCGACGAGCAAGCCATGCAAGGCCGCTGGCGGGCCTGGACGGCAGGCTTCGGCGGCACGCGCTCGGTCGACGGCCAGGCCGGCACCGCCAACCAAACGGCGACGAATTTCGGCGGCGTCTTCGGCATCGACCGGCAACTCACGCCCGGCTTCCTGCTCGGCATTGCCGTCGGCGGCAGCGGCTCGAATTTCTCCGCATCGAGCCTGTCGACCAGCGGCCGCATCAATGCCGGCCATGTCGGCGCCTATGCGATGCAGCGGATGGGCGCGGCCTACGTCGCCGCGACGATGAATTATGCGCGCGGTGAAACCTCGACCGAGCGAACCATCACCGGCATCGGGACGACGGAATACGCCAAAGGGAATTTCGCCAGCGACCAGCTCAGCGGACGCATCGAGATCGGCCGCAAATACGGCTTCGCCGGCTATTCGCTAACGCCGTTCGCGGCGATCGAACCGGCCGTGCTGTGGCAGCACGCCTACAGCGAGACGTCGACGACCGCAGGCGGCGCGCCGGGCACGCTCGGACTGAGTTATCAATCGAACACCGTGACGTCGCTGCCGGTGTTTCTGGGCGCGCAACTGGATGCGCGCTACGCGCTCGTCAACGGCCGCACTTTGTCGCCCTTCGCCCGGCTCTCCTGGGTGCACGAGTTCAAGCCGGAGCGCAGCATCCAGGCGTCGTTCATCAGCATTCCGGGCGCGGCCTTCACCGTCGATGGCGCCCGCGCCGGCGCCGATGCGCTACGCCTCGAGACCGGCGGCACGCTGTCGCTTGGCCAGTCGGCGGCGCTGTTCGTCAATCTCACCGGCGAATTTTCAAGCCGCAGTCAGGGCGTCGCGGCGCTCGGCGGCGCCAGGATGAGCTGGTAGCTTTAGGTCAGCGCGTCGGCGACTGCCTTGCAGCATCACAGCACGCCCAGGTACCGGCAAGGCGTGCCGCATTGGCGGTGCTCGAAATCGGCGTGATAGGATGCCTCATGGACAGCAAAAGGCGCCGCACTGAAAAACGACTGAGCCAGCCCGAACGCCGGAAGCGAACGCAAGATCGATTACTGCGCGCGGCGGTTGAGCTTCTTATCGAGCGCGGCTACAGCAACCTTACTTTGGATCTCGTATCGAAACGGGCGGGTGTTTCGCGGGGGGCGCAAACAAACTATTTTCCGACCAAACGGGATCTGCTTCTTGCGACGATGCGCCAAGTCGTTACGGACGGAATGCCGAAACCGTTGCCCCGCCTGCCAAAGCGTCCCGCCGCGACGGACGTGCTCGATGCCTTTATCGCGGAGTCGAGACGGTTTTTCCTCGGTCCGCGCTATACCGCCATGATTGAATTGCACGTCGGAGGAAGACACGACCCATCGCTCGCCGACGAACTGGTGCGTCTTCAGCGAAAATTCCGTCAAGCGATGGACGACACCTGGCTCACTCTCTTTGCGGCCGCTGGGGTTTCACGAAAAATGGCCAAAGACATTGTCGAGATGACCGACAATTTCTTTCGCGGTGTCGCGCTCCTTGCCTGTATCCAGATCGTCACGCCGGACAAGAGAGCTATCGCGCCGTGGGAGGCGACCCTGCGGGAGAAGCTGGTCAAGCCGGGCCGCTAGTGGTCCGATTCTAACATTCGCATCCCTTCGCGGAGGCACTTTTGCGAATGTTAGAATCAAAGGACCACTAGCAAGCTATTGTTGCTAGTGGAGCTTTGGATTTGACGTTCGCTTAAGAAAATTTGCGGCGGGCGGGTAGCGAACGTCAAATCCGCTCCACTAGAGGGCGGATGACTTTGCCCCGTTGACCACCCCGCCTCTTTCATGTCACCTCCCGGCTCCTGAAAAAGAGCCGTAAATGACCGCCGATTCGAGCAAAACCGAGCGCTACGCCGCCCGCGCCGCCGAGACCCGCTGGCAGAAGCTGTGGGACGAGCGCGGCATCTACGCCACCAAAAACGACGATCCGAGGCCGAAATACTATGTCCTCGAGATGTTCCCCTACCCGTCGGGGCGCATCCATATGGGCCACGTGCGCAACTACACCATGGGCGACGTGGTGGCGCGCTTCAAACGGGCCATGGGACACGCCGTGCTGCACCCGATGGGCTGGGACGCCTTCGGCATGCCGGCCGAAAACGCGGCCATTGATCGAAAAGTTCATCCCAAGGAATGGACCTACGCCAACATCGCGGCGATGAAGAAGCAGTTGCAATCGATGGGCCTGTCGCTCGACTGGGCCCGCGAAGTCGCGACCTGCGACCCGAGCTACTACCGTCACCAGCAGAAAATGTTTCTCGACTTCCTCCAGGCGGGCCTGGTCGAGCGCAAACAGTCGAAGGTGAACTGGGATCCCGTCGACAACACCGTGCTCGCCAACGAGCAGGTGATCGACGGCCGCGGCTGGAGAAGCGGCGCTTTGGTCGAGCAGCGCGACCTGATCCAGTGGTTCTTCAAGATCAGCGACTACTCCGAGGAATTGCTGAAAGCGCTCGACGGCCTCGACCGCTGGCCGGACAAGGTCCGGCTGATGCAGAAGAACTGGATCGGCAAGTCGGAAGGCCTACTGGTCCGCTTCATGCTCGACGCCGCGACCGTCCCATCCGGCGAAACCGAACTGGAGATCTTCACCACCCGTCCCGACACTTTGTTCGGCGCCAAGTTCATGGCGCTGGCGCCGGATCATCCGCTTGCCGCAGCGGCGGCGAAGAAGAATCCAAAGCTCGCCGAATTCATCGAAGAGTGCAAACGCATCGGCACCTCGCAGGAAGCGATCGACACCGCCGAGAAGATGGGTTTCGACACCGGCATCCGCGCCGTGCATCCGCTCGACCCGAACTGGACGCTGCCGGTCTATGTCGCCAATTTCGTTCTGATGGAATACGGCACCGGCGCCATCTTCGGCTGTCCGGCGCACGACCAGCGCGACCTCGATTTCGTCAACAAATACGGCCTCGGCAACACGCCGGTGGTGTGCCCGCCGAATCAGGACCCGGCCACCTTCGTCATCACCGACACGGCTTTCGACGGCGACGGCCGTATGATCAATTCGCGCTTCCTCGATGGCATGAGCATCATTGAGGCCAAGGAAGAAATCGCCAAGCGGCTTGAGCGCGACACGCGCGGCAACCGTCCAGTTGGCCAGCGCCAGGTCAATTATCGCCTGCGCGACTGGGGCATTTCGCGCCAGCGTTACTGGGGCTGCCCGATCCCGATCATCCACTGCGACACAT
>JAQSCR010000189.1 GCA_029945495.1 Pseudolabrys sp.
ACTGAACACTCTTGATCGCATTATGACGGCCACTTGAAGATCGCCACCCTTTTCGAACCTTTTTCCGAATACCGCCTCACCTAACGTAACCTTTCCGTCATCCTCTTTCACCTGAACTTGTAATGCACTCCAAGCAATATCTAAGGTTCTTAAACCTTGATCCGAGTCGGGCTCGCCGACGAGCCCGCGACGATGAGCGTAACAGTTACGAGCCCTATTTAGAGAACTTACGATTTTAATATTGTCGTCAGGCACAGAAAATATTTCTGCCAATCTCCGGATCTGATCGCCGATACCCAGACGTTCAAATTTCTCAGGTCGGCACTTATTGAAAGCTCTGTCCAACCGCTTTTGATGCAGCCTTATCAAGAAGATTATCCGGTACAATTCCAGCATAAATATTGAGAAAGTCTCAAGAAGCTCGCGAAGGCCGTTGGCACGAACCCATTTTCCGAATTCTTTCGCAACGTGCTTCTTTTCGTCGTCGTTCAACTCCTCTTTTACCAACCGAATTTGCGGCACATTGTCTTGATCACGAAATAGAACGTGAGAAATTGATGGATCTTGCTCGGACGCATTTAGACCAACACCCATAAATACGTCAGCGCGACGTACGCCGCTGCGAAGCGTTTCGACCACCCTGTCAAAGTCAATATGTACTGTCTGTACACTGCTCATGAGGGCCGATTATAGCGTGTCGAAGCCTTTTGCACGAGGAAGACAGCACGCATCCACGCCTCGAGAATGATGGAACGCCATAGAAATAAAGACGTGGATGGCCGGGACAAGCCCGGCCATGACGGCGGTGGGTGCGGCGCGCGCAAACCTTTCACCGTCACCCTAAGGTGCGAGGCCTTTAGGCCGAGCCTCGAAGGGCGACGGCCCGTGAGAATGCGGCCGTCCATCCTTCGAGGCTCGCGCAAACGCGCTCGCACCTCAGGATGACGGGTGGAGGATTGCGCAAGTTTTCAGTTGTCGTGTTTGCAATCTGGCGCGCAACGCGCCGCTGCTTCCCCTCTCCCCTTGTGGGAGAGGGTGGCGAACGAACGCAAGTGAGTGAGCCGGGTGAGGGGTCGGCGCGAGACGTTGGATGCTGACCCCTCACCCGCCTCGCCGCTCATGCGGCTCGGCACCCTCTCCCACAAGGGGAGAGGGTTAAGAAAGCACGCGCCGGAAAACTTACTGCGGCGGCGGCGGCAGGAACATGACTTCGTAACGCGCGGCGAGCGCGACGACGTCTGGCGGGTTCTGCTCCTTCATCGAGTGGATCGCCCAGAACAAATCGTACAGCTTGCGCGTCGGCGACACCCAGAAGAAGCACTTCACCGTCTGCTCGGTCTTGTTGAAGATGCCGTGCGGGATGCCCATCGGCAGGCGGATGACGTCGCCGGCCTGCGCGACGAAGTCCTTGCCGTCGAGCACGAGGTCGAGCCGGCCTTCGAACAGATAGATGAACTCATCCTGGGTCGGATGAATGTGCGGCGGCACGAAGGTGCCGGTCGGCAATGTCGCGTGCCAGGAGAACGAACTCTCGGACAAAGTCTTCGGCACATAGGTCTGGCCGAGAATGTTCCACGAGATGCCCTCGATGCCGGTTCCGGCCTTGGTGATCCCTGCGGTCAGCGTCTGCATTGCTTCACTCCGGTGTTCGATCTTTGGATTGTGCGTCATTGTTTCAGCGTTCACGGGTTCCGCAATCAGGCTTTGCCCCGCCGCGCGCTGCGCCAGCCAGGCCTTCAAGGTCGCGGGTAATATGCCGTGCGGCAACGCGTCGCTCCATGGTCTTCATCGGACGTCCATTTAGCATGCCGCGCCCGGCCGGCGCGACAAACCCGGCGTTGCGGTAAATATCGCCAGGCCGGGCCCGTTCATGCCGAAAGATAGGGCTTCCCAGCGGAGATGTTTTATATCTAAAATATCTCCAGGTCACGCCGTCTCCGGCCGGCCGGCCCGCCGGCCATGACTGCTGGCTGGCCTTGATGGCGGGAGCCGGGCATAGTTTGGGCAGCGCCCTTCAACGGGCGCACGATTTTTCCAAAGGGGTGGAACGATGAGCAAATTGTTGAGTTCGGTCGCCGCGCTCGCGCTGATGGGCGCCGCCGGCCAGGGTCAGGCTTTCGCGCAGGAGAAGCTGAAGATCGGCGTCGTCACCACTTTGTCGGGACCGGCCGCGGTGCTCGGCCAGCAGCTGCGCAACGGCCTGCAGCTCGCCATCAAGGACAATGGCGGCAAGCTCGGCGGCCGCGAGGTCGAGCTGTTCGTGCAGGACGACGAGCTCAAGCCCGACGTCGCCGTCTCGAAGGCCAAGGCGCTGATCGACCGCGACAAGGTCGACTTCGTGGTCGGGCCGATCTTCTCCAACATTCTCGTCGCCATCATGAAGCCGGTCACCGAAGGCGGCGCCTTCCTGATCTCGCCGAACGCCGGCACCTCGAACTTCGCCGGCAAGGAATGCAACCCGAACTTCTTCGTCACCTCGTACCAGAACGACCAGAACCACGAAGTGATGGGCAAATACGCGACGGACTCCGGCCTGAAGAAGGTCTTCATCATGGCGCCGAACTATCCGGCCGGCAAAGACTCGCTCGCCGGCTTCAAGCGCTATTACAAGGGCGCGGTCGCCGACGAGGTCTATGTGCCGCTCGGCCAGCTCGATTATTCGGCCGAGCTGTCGAAGATCGCGGCGTCGGGCGCCGACGCGGTGTTCGTGTTCCTGCCCGGCGGCATGGGCGTGAACTTCGTCAAGCAGTTCCGCCAGGCCGGCCTCGCCGACAAAGTGAAATTCCTCTCCGCCTTCACCGTCGACGAGTCGACGCTGCCGGCGCAGAAGGAAGCCGCACTCGGCTTCTTCGGCGGCGCCAACTGGGCGCCTGACCTCGACAATCCGCAGAACAAGAAGTTCGTCGCCGGCTACGAGAAGGAATATGGCGGCGCCATTCCGGCGACCTACGCCTTCCAGGCCTACGACGCGGCGCTCTTGATCGACGGCGCGCTGAAGGCGACCGGCGGCAAGACCGACAACAAGGATGCGCTGCGCGCCGCGATGGCCAAGGCGCCGTTCACCTCGCTGCGCGGCAAGTTCAAGTTCAACACCAACCACTATCCGATCCAGGATTTCTATCAGGTGAAGGTGGTGCAGGTCGGCGACAAGTACGCCACCTCGATCGACAAGAAGGTGTTCACCGACTACGCCGATCCGCATGTCAAAGATTGTGCGATGAAGTAAGAGGCTGAGAGCCAGCCGCGGACGCGCTTCACCTCTCCCATAGGGAGAGGTCGGATCGCGCAGCGATCCGGGTGAGGGGGTTATAGGCTATCTTGGAGTCACTTGCCCCCTCACCCCAACCCTCTCCCCATCCAAAGTCGGAGTCATCCG
>JAQSCR010000190.1 GCA_029945495.1 Pseudolabrys sp.
AGTTGCAGCGGCTCGCCGCATCGGCAGACTTGAAACATACGCATAGCGAGAAGGCCTCCCCGGATTTTGTGTTGGGCGGACCATAACGCGGGCGCTGCCGGCCCGCCACACCCGCCGCGGCCGGGGCCCTATACCGCGATGCGCGGCCCGGAACCATCCCTTCGGCGTGGCCGGCGGCGCACCATCGAAAAATGCGGTCCCGGACGTGACTTGAAGCCCGGCCTCCGCTATCCCGATGGCCCCATGGCCTCCCTCGTCATCGATCGCGATTCGCTCAAAGCCGCCGCCGCCCCTGCCCGGGCGCCGGCCGAGCTGATCGACAGCCGCGCCATCGTCGCCGACCTCGAAAAGCTCGCCAAGACCAGAAGCGGCAACGATGTCGAACTGCGCTCGGCGCTGGCGCAGCGGCTCAAGACCGCGCTGATCGAAGGCCGCGCCAAGGCCGAGAAGCTGCTGCTCAAGGATCGTCATGGCCGCCGCTGCGCCGAGCGGCTGTGCCAGATGGAAGACGAGATCATCCGCATCCTGTTCGAGTTCGTGCGCAAGCATCTCTATCCGTCGGAGAATCCGTCCGAGACCGAGCATATGGCGGTGGTCGCTACCGGCGGCTATGGCCGCGGACTGCAGGCGCCCGGCTCCGACATCGATCTGTTGTTCCTGCTGCCCTACAAGCAGACCGCCTGGGGCGAGTCGGTCGCCGAGGCCATCCTCTATGCGCTGTGGGACACCGGCCTGAAGGTCGGCCACGCCACGCGCTCGGTCGACGAATGCATCCGCCAGGCCAAGGCGGACATGACCATCCGCACCGCCATTCTCGAAGCGCGCTTTCTGCTCGGCGACCGCAAGCTGTTCGACGAACTGGTGACGCGGTTCGATCAGGGCGTCGTGCGCGGCACCGGCGCCGAATTCGTCGCCGCCAAGCTTACTGAGCGCGAAGACCGCCATCGTCGCGGCGGCCAGTCGCGCTATTTGGTCGAGCCGAACGTCAAGGACGGCAAAGGCGGCCTGCGCGATCTGCACACGTTGTTCTGGATCGCGAAATACGTCTATCGCGTGCGCGAGCCGGACGAACTGATCAAGCGCGGCGTGTTCGACAAGCACGAATACGAATTGTTCCGCCGCTGCGAGGACTTTCTCTGGTCGGTGCGTTGTCATTTGCACTTCGTCACCGGCCGCGCCGAGGAGCGGCTGTCGTTCGACATCCAGCGTGAGATCGCGGTGCGGCTCGGCTACACCGAGCACCCCGGCCAGCAGGACGTCGAGCGCTTCATGAAGCACTACTTCCTGACCGCCAAGGACGTCGGCGACCTCACGGCCATCGTCTGCGCCGAACTGGAAGACAGCCAGACCAAGACCGTCCCCGTGCTCTCGCGCGTGATGGCCAGGCTGCGTCCGATCAAGCGCAAGGCGATCGCCGGCACCGAGGACTTCATCGCCGAGAACAACCGCATTCGTATCGTCAACGGCAGCGTGTTCCGGCGCGACCCGGTCAATCTGATCCGCATCTTCAATCTGGCGCAGAAGCACAATCTGGCGTTCCACCCGGATGCGATGCGGGCGATGACGCGCTCGCTCAAGCTGATCGACGCCAAACTGCGCGACAACGAGGAGGCTAACCGGCTGTTCCTCGATATCGTCACCTCGAAAAACGATCCGGAAACCGTGCTGCGGCGCATGAACGAAGCCGGCGTGCTCGGCCGCTTCGTACCGGCCTTCGGCAAGGTCGTGGCGATGATGCAGTTCAACATGTATCATCACTACACGGTGGATGAGCACCTGTTGCGCTGCATCGGCGTGCTGACCGAGATCGAGCGCGGCACCAACAAGGACACTCCGCTCGCCAACGAACTGATTCACAAGATCACGCCGGCCAGCCGCGATATCCTGTTCGTGGCGATGTTCCTGCACGATATCGCCAAGGGCCGGCCCGAGGATCATTCGATCGCCGGCGCGCGCGTGGCGCGGCGCTTCTGCCCGCGGCTCGGCTTCTCCGCCGCCGACACCGAGACGGTGGCGTGGCTGGTCGAGCAGCATCTGGTGATGTCGTCGGTGGCGCAGTCGCGCGACCTGTCCGACCGCAAGACCATCGAAAATTTCGCCGCCGTGGTGCAATCGGTCGAACGCCTAAAGCTGCTGACCATTCTGACCACCGCCGACATTCGCGCGGTCGGGCCCGGCGTCTGGAACGGCTGGAAGGCGCAGCTGATCCGCACGCTTTACTTCGAGGCCGAACCGGTCCTGACCGGCGGCTTCTCCGAGGTCAACCGCGCCCAGCGCGTGACGATGGCGCAGAACGAATTCCGCGACGCCATGAAGGCGACGGATTGGCCGCCGGAACGGGTCGAATTCTATATCGCGCGCCTGTATCCGGCCTACTGGCTGAAGGTCGATCTCGCGCACAAGGTCGAACACGCGCAATTCGTGCGCGCGGCCGAAGACACCGAAAAAAATCTCGCCACCACCATCCGTTTCGATGCCGCCCGCTCGGTCATCGAACTGACCGTCCTGGCGCCCGACCACCCGTGGCTGCTGTCGATCATTGCCGGCGCCTGTTCGGTGGCCGGCGGCAACATCGTCGACGCCCAGATCTATACGACCACCGACGGGCGCGCGCTCGACACCATCTCGCTGTCGCGTGAGTTCGAGCGCGACGAAGATGAGGAGCGGCGCGGCAACCGCATCGCCGAATCGATCCAGAAGGCGTTGCGCGGCGAATTGCGGCTGCCCGACGTGGTGGCCAAGCGCGTCGCGCCCAAGGGCCGCATCAAGGCCTTCGCGCTGGAGCCATCGGTTACCATCAACAATCAGTGGTCGCACCGCTACACGATGGTGGAAGTCACCGGGCTGGACCGCACCGGCCTGCTCTATGAGCTGACCGCCACTCTGTCGAAGCTCAATCTCAATATCGCTTCGGCCCATGTCGCCACTTTCGGCGAGCGGGTGGTCGACGTGTTCTATGTGACCGATCTGATGGGCGCGCAGATCACCTCGCCGACCCGCCAGGCTGCCATCAAACGGGCGCTGATCGCGCTGTTCGCCAAGCCGGAAAAGCCCGGCAAAGCTGCCTGAGACAAGGCCGCCTGACACCGACTTTTTCGCACTTCCGTCGCCTTGCGCCTGACGACTCAGACGCAACCTGCCTATAGTTGATTTATGCTTGCACGGACCCGCGCTGCGACCACCTTCCTGATCGCCTGTCTGGCGCTTTGCAGTCTTGTGCTTTGCAATCTTGGCGCCGCAGCGCAGGCCGAAGCACGTCTCAGCGCCCACTTCACGATTTCGATGGTCGGGGTTTCGATCGGCCAATTGTCATGGGCGGTCGATCTCAATGCCGG
Organism: Pseudolabrys sp.; assembly: GCA_029945495.1. Lineage (GTDB taxonomy): Bacteria > Pseudomonadota > Alphaproteobacteria > Rhizobiales > Xanthobacteraceae > Pseudolabrys. The sequence continues at coordinate 3,336 of JAQSCR010000190.1, forward strand.
CAGCTACACGACATCGGCCAATGGCAA
>JAQSCR010000191.1 GCA_029945495.1 Pseudolabrys sp.
TGGCGCGGCCGGAAATAGCCGCGGTGGCGGAGGGAGCGTGGGAAAGCCTGCGCAGCTTCCTCGAGCAGGATGCCCGCGCCCCCGACGGTCAGATCCGGCGGCAGCTCGAAGCCATGCTGGTCGATGTTGGTGGCCAGCTTGCGCGAGATCCCGCAATCCGCGCCGAGATCAATCGAGGCATGGTGCGGGTACTTGCCGACTTCGTGCAGACACAGAAGAGCGGCGTCGGCCGCTTCATCGCCGATCAGGTCAGATCCTGGGACATCGACGTGCTGATCGGCCGCATCGAACTCACCGTCGGCCGCGACCTGCAATATATCCGTTTCAATGGTGCCATGATCGGCGGGCTGGCCGGATTGGCCTTGCACGGCCTGGAGCAGGGGTTGAAGCTGTACCTCTAACCGACAGGAGGTTCGCATGGCCGACGCAGCACAGAACTTCACCGACATGTTCAAGAAGTTTGGCGAGCAGCTCAAGGTCCCGTCGTTCGACATGACCAAGATCATGGAGCATCAGCAGAAGAACCTGGAGGCCATGACGAAGTCGTGGCAGGCGGTCGCCGGTGGTGCGAGCGAGATTGCCCAGAAGCAACGGGCGATCTTCGAGGCGGCGATGAAGGACATGGCCGAGATGGCGCAGGCCTACAAGCCCGGCGGCTCACCTCAGGACGCCATGGCCAAGCAGGCGGAGTTCGCCAAGAAGGCGATGGAGGCGACGATCGCCAACACACGCGACATCGCCGAGCTGGTGCAGAAGTCGAGCACCGAGGCCTTCAAGATCGTGCAGGACCGGATGAAGGAATCCTACGAGGAGATCCGGGCCACCGTCGAGAAGAAGTCCTAGGCCCGCTTCCAGTCTGGAAAGATCACGCTCTTCCAGCCGGACCGGTCGAACTTCTTCCATTTGCCTTCGGCTTGGGCGAGGCGGTCGGCGACGGCATAGACCGCCGCCGGATGGTGGCCGAGCCCGCAGTGGCTGCCATAGACTTCGATGTTCTCGACCTGGTCGCCTTCCCCGTTGAGGCAGGTCTGCCACGCACAGATGCCGTCGGAGCGGCTGAAGATCGACGTGGTCGGCACCGGCGGCGGATCGGACAGCGGGCCGGCAATGTGCTTGTCACTGTCGTCGACGCGCTGGCCCGACGCGAATTCATAGACCCGCCAGGCGTTCGTCGCCTTGGGGCTGCCGGTGAAAGGGCTGCCCAAGCTGATCACCAGACGCACCTTGTCGGGCACGCGCTTGGCCAGTTGCCGGGCATAGATCCCGCCCAGGCTCCAGCCCACCAGGCTGATCTTGCGGCCGCCATGGCGGTCGTAGAGTTCTTCCACACGCTCCAGCATGCTGCGCTCGACGCCCGACCGAAGGCCGAGGTTGCGGCCCTGGTTCCAGCCATGCGCGGCGTAGCCGTGCGACTTCAGGAAACTGCGGAGAGGCTGCGTCGACAGATCGCTCGCCAGCAGGCCTGGCAACACCAGAACCGGATGGCCGTCACCGCGTGGCGCCGCCGCCAACCAGGGCCTGAGCATCCAGAATGCGCCAAGTTCCTGCACGGCGCGGCCTTCGAGAAACAGGAGCGTTCGCGAGGGGGGGCGCAACGCTTCAACGGTAGCCGTCATATGGCCTCCTTGTTGTTATGGCCAACGTGTCACAGATGGCGACAACGCGGAAGTGCATCAAGGGGTTGCGACAGCCTTCGTCAGCTCGGCCGCCGCCTCGACCAGGTAGTCGCCCAGCCGATCGACGTCCGGCACCGCGCGACGGTCGGCGGTGAGGCCGAAGTTGAGCGCATCCATGTAGCTTTGGACGGTGATGTTGAGAGCAGCGCCATGGGCAGGGATCGACACCGGATGAAGCGCCGTCACCTTGGCGCCGGCGCAGTAGAGCGGCATCGGCGGACCGGGCACGTTGGAGATGGTGACGTTCATCGGCATCGGAATTTTGTCGGCCAGGCCGCTGCGGCCATAAACCAGCATCATGAGCTGCAGCAGGATCGGTGCGCCGACGAAGGCGAAGTCCTGTGGGACGGCGTCGCGGAAGGTGCCGGCGATCTGCTTGGCCTCGGACGAAGATTTGAGGATCGCCTTCAGGCGCTCCGAGGGATCGGCGATATCGGTCGCGATTTGGCAGAGCATGCCCGAGACCTGGTTGTTCTGGCGCGTGTCGCCGGGCTCGCGCAAGCTGATCGGCACGCCGGCGATCAGCGGCTTGTCCGGCAGCTGGCCTTTTTCCTGGAGATAGCGGCGCAACGCGCCCCCGCAGATCGCCAGCACGACGTCATTCAGTTTGGCGCCACTTGCCTTGCCCACTGCCTTGGCATCGGTGAGCGAGATGGTGCGCGCGGCGTAGCTGCGCTCGCGGGTGATGGTGGCGTTGAACGGCGTCCGCGGAGCGTTCAGGGTCGGCAGCTGGCTGATCAGGCTCTGCAACGTGCCGAGGGCCGCGGGCATCTCGCCGGGCTTGGCGAGGAAGGCGTTGGTCATCGAACTCAGAATCTGCGGCGCTGCTTCCCACATCTTGAGCTGCTGGCGCATCATGTTGCCCATGATATCGGCAAGGCCCTTCGCCGGATCGACCGAGATCGGCGCCGTGGGCGCGGCTTTGGTCTTGGCTGCCTTGGGGGGCGGCGGCGCCACGTCGCGCGGCACCACAGTCACGTCATAGAGCGCCTTGTTGATCGCCATGCCGGCGCCGCCGTCGACCGCCGCGTGGTGGACCTTGGAATAGAGAACCCCCTGGCCGCTGGCGAGACCAGTGATGATGTAGAACTGCCAGAGCGGCCGGCTGCGATCGAGCGTGTTGGCGTGCAGCCGCGCGATCACTTCCTCGAGCTGAGCCTCCGAGCCCGGCGCGGGCAGCGTCGTCTCGCGCAGGTGGTAGTCGAGGTCGATTTCGTCCTCGTCGACCCAGCCGGGATGGTCGAGATCGTAGAGCGAGGGCGCCAGCCGCTTGGAGAAGATCGGGATGGTGTGCAGGCGGCCTTCGAAGAACTTGCGGAAGTGCTGGTAGAAACTGCCCTCGAAGCCTTCCGGCAGCTCGAAATAGGTGAGCCCGGCCACATGCATGGGCGTTTCGGGCGTTTCGAGATAGAGAAACGACGCGTCGATGCCGGACAGCTGCTGCTGCTCCATGGCGTTCTCCCGAACTCGGTCTTGTTGCCTTCGTTGGTCGATTTGTCCTCCGCCGACCCCGTCCGAGGCAAGCGGGACAGGCCTGCCGGCACCGCAAGACCTCGATAATAGACCTATAAGTCATTGTAATTATTTGATAATCAATATTTCTTCCCGCATCGCACAAATTTATGTTGCGATGCACAATAACGATCCCATATATCGCCCGAGAAGCACGGGGGAGATCTCCTGAGG
>JAQSCR010000192.1 GCA_029945495.1 Pseudolabrys sp.
CCTTCTCCAGGGTAGCCTTGATCTTCTCGGCTTCTTCCTTGTTGACGCCTTCCTTGACGGCCTTCGGCGCGCCTTCGACCAGGTCCTTGGCTTCCTTGAGGCCGAGACCGGTGATCGCGCGCACTTCCTTGATCACTTCGATCTTCTTCTCGCCAGCCGCGGTCAGCATCACGGTGAACTCGGTCTTTTCTTCAGCGGCGGCAGCGCCGGCGGCAGCCGGGCCGGCAACCGCGACGGCGGCAGCGGCGGAAACGCCCCACTTCTCTTCCAGCAACTTCGCCAGATCCGCCGCTTCCAGGACGGTCAGCTTCGACAATTCATCGACGATCTTCTGCAGGTCAGCCATTGTTAAGTTCCTATATTGGTTCGAACCAGTCGGGTTTGTTTGATCAGTGAGCCGTCAGGCCGCTTCGCTCTTGGCAGCGTAGGCCTGGATGACGCGCGCGACCTTGGCCGCGGGAGCGTTGGTGAGCTGCGCAATCTTGGTCGCCGGCGACACGAGGAGGCCGAGGATCTTGGCACGCAGTTCATCCAGAGACGGCAGCGAGGCGAGCGCCTTGATGCCGTTCTGATCCAGAGCTGTTTTGCCCATCGTTCCGCCAAGGATGACGAATGCTTCGTTCGCCTTGGCAAAATCGACGGCCACCTTCGGCGCAGCTACCGGATCGCTTGAATAAGCGAGCACGGTCGGCCCCTTCAGCAGGGGCGAGATAGCGACGCAGTCGGTGTCCTTGAGAGCGATTTGGGCGAGACGGTTCTTAGCGACCTTCACCTTGGCGCCGGCCTGCTTCATCTGCTGACGCAGAATCTGCATTTGGGCGACGGTGAGGCCCGCATAGTGAGCCACCACGACGACATTCGCGGTTTTGAAGACCCCGCTCAGTTCGGTGATGGACTCTGCTTTTGCCGCTCGTTCCACTGCAAGCTCTTTCCGGTTTCGACGGCTTGCCCGCTATCACGCGAGAGCCGCCGGGGTTGCACCCAGCCGTCCTGCTTTGAAGCCGCCGAAGCAGATCCTGGTCAGGACGACCACGAGTAGCCTGCCCCCCCGTTACGGCTCGCGCCGGTCTCGGGTATCCGAGGTTCGAACCGACTTGGCCAAGGCCTTGCGGCCCCGGCAAATTCGGGTCTCATCCCCGTCTATGCTGGTCCCTGAAAGCGAGGGTTTAAGCGTCAGGACCTTTCGGACCATCGGCACCGGCAGTCTTGGACAGGTCGGCCGCTGTCGAATGTCCTCTTGCGAGGCCCTCCGGAAGCGGTATTGCGCGCCTTTTAAGCTCGAAAACGTCGGTTTCTTCCTTTCAGATATCCCGCTTTGGGCTTCTAAAAGGAACTGATTCCGATCACCATCGATTTTGAGAGACGCGCAAAGGCGTGCCGACAAACTGGGCCGGCACGCCCGATGCAACTCATTTAGACCCTCTTAAGGGGTTTGCCAAGGGCATTTTTGGGAGGCCTTTTGCGGCCGGCTCCGGCCAGCAAAAAGGCCCGATCCTCGCGGACCGGGCCTTCTTTATCTCTTTACGTCGGCCGATCAGACCTTCGGCGGGAACAAGGTCGCCGAATCTACCTTCACGCCCGGGCCCATGGTCGAGGAGATAGCGACCCGGTTGATGTAGTGACCCTTGGCGCCGGCGGGCTTTGCCTTCTGCACCGCGTCGGCGAACGCCATGATGTTCTGCACCAGCTTTTCCTCGGAGAACGAGGCCTTGCCGACGCCGGCCTGCACGATTCCCGCTTTTTCGACGCGGAACTCGACCGAGCCGCCCTTGGACGCCTTCACCGCGGTGGCGATGTCCATGGTGACGGTGCCGACCTTCGGGTTCGGCATCATGCCGCGCGGACCGAGCACCTTACCGAGGCGACCGACCAGCGGCATCATGTCCGGCGTGGCGATGCAGCGATCGAAGTCGATCTTGCCGCCATTGACGATTTCGACCAGGTCTTCCGCGCCGACAACGTCGGCACCGGCAGCCTTGGCCTCTTCCGCCTTGGCGCCGCGTGCGAACACGCCGACGCGCATGGTACGGCCCGAGCCGTTCGGCAGGTTGCACACGCCGCGAACCATCTGGTCGGCGTGCTTGGGATCGACGCCGAGATTCATCGCGATTTCGATGGTCTCATCGAACTTCGCCTTGGCGCGTTCCTTCACCAGCTTGACCGCTTCCGCGATCGTGTAGGTCTTTTCGCGATCGACGCCTTCGCGGATGGCTTGAGTGCGTTTTCCAATTGCCATGATCGTTTACTCCGCCACCGTCAGGCCCATCGAGCGGGCCGAGCCTGCAATCATCTTGGCTGCCGCTTCGATGGTGTCGCAGTTGAGATCCTTCATCTTCTCCTTGGCGATTTCGTTGATCTGCGCCTTGGTCACCGAACCCGCGACTTCGCGGCCCGGAGTTTTCGAGCCGCTCTCGAGCTTGGCGGCCTTCTTGAGGAAGTAGGACACCGGCGGCGTCTTCAGTTCAAAAGTGAACGAACGATCCTGATAGGTCGTGATGACCACCGGGATCGGCGTGTTCTTTTCCATCTTCTGGGTCTGGGCGTTGAACGCCTTGCAGAACTCCATGATGTTGAGACCGCGCTGACCCAAGGCCGGCCCGATCGGGGGCGACGGGTTGGCAGCGCCAGCCGGCACTTGCAGTTTGAGGAATCCAGTGACTTTTTTAGCCATATCTCACCTTTCATTTGTGGTTCGGATTTTGACGACCGGCTTAGTCGCCTCACCTCCCACCTCTTGATCCACGGGGGCCGATTGCCCCGGCAGTTAAACGGTCAAAGCTTCTCCACCTGACCGAATTCCAGTTCCACCGGCGTGGCGCGGCCGAAGATCGAGACCGCGACCTTGACGCGCGAGCGGGCTTCGTCGACTTCCTCGACGGTGCCGTTGAACGAGGCGAACGGACCGTCCGACACCCGCACCTGCTCGCCGACCTCGAACGAGACCGAGGGCTTCGGCCGCTCGATGCCTTCCTGCACCTGGTGCAGAATGCGATTGGCTTCGGCTTCGGTGATCGGCATCGGCTTGTTGTCGGCACCGAGGAAGCCGGTGACCTTCGGCGTGTTCTTGATGAGATGGTAGACCTCGTCGGTCAGGCTCATCTTCACCAGCACATAGCCGGGGAAAAACTTGCGCTCCGAGTTCACCTTGCGGCCGCGGCGCACTTCGGTGACGGTCTCGGTCGGAACCATGACCTCGTCGAAGTGATCTTCCAGCCCGCGCTGCTTGGCCTGCTCGCGGATCGACTCCGCGACCTTCTTCTCGAAGTTCGAATAGGCGTGGACGATGTACCAGCGCT
>JAQSCR010000193.1 GCA_029945495.1 Pseudolabrys sp.
GTATATCCGCCGAGAAAATTAGACGCGAGCTCTGAATCTGGCGCGCGCCCAGGAATCACCCCAAACGACTCGGTCAGGGTCGGGGCGTCACCCTGATATTCAGGGTTCCACTCGATCGTGACCCGATGCTTGGCTCGGGCATCCCTTCGCACCTCGCCAATTTGGCGGTCGTGCAGGTAGAGGTCAAGCGGCTCCATCGCTCGCCTCGTCATCGTTTGATTGATACGTCAGCGTTACGGAGATACCCAGCTCATTGAGCGTACGGAACAGTCGCGTGATGTAGAGACTGCCCTTCCCCTTTTCGAGGTCGATGAGGTAGTCGCGTGAGAAGGCGAGCTGGTCGGCCAGGTCCTCCTGACGCACGGCGCGGTCCTCGCGGACGGCCTTGATAACGGGGCCAATGTCGCTGAACTTCCGTACCTGCACCGTAGGCATGTCGACGTCCTTAGTGTCGCGATAACCCCACATTAGACAATGTGGCGATATCCCCACATTAGACCATGTCGGGATAATCCCACAAGCCCGAGTAGCCCGGTCCACATGAGACACCGTCGGCTCTCGTCGGTACGCTCGTCTGGATACAGGAAAGATGGCGCAAATGCTCCTTGAAGAAATCGCTCGCACCGCCCGCGTGTCCGGATTGGTTGCTGGGCGTGCAGTTTCGGTGATTGCTGCGCAAATGCACGGAGCCGATGCCGTCGAGGTCACATATCGCGAGGACAGCGGCACCCTTGGCCAAGTAGTCCTGTATCGATCTGACCAGGACCGGATCCGACCGCACCTTGATGATGGTCGGCCGTTCGACGCGGATGCTCGCGACTTCAGATTGGCCGCCGAAGCCCAGCGGATCATGCTCGCCGGCCTGCACGACCCCATGCTCGCTGTTGCGACGAGCAACGTGCAGCCGCTGCCGCACCAGATCCGGGCCGTCTACGGCGAGCTCCTCCCGCGTACTCCCCTTCGATTCTTGCTCGCGGATGACCCAGGTGCAGGAAAAACCATCATGGCGGGCCTCTATATCAAGGAACTCATCCTGCGCGACGATGTGCGCTCCTGCCTCATCGTTGCTCCGGGTGGTCTCGTCGAACAGTGGCAGGACGAGCTGGCGCTCAAGTTCGGGCTCGATTTCGAGATCCTCGCTCCCGGCGCCGATGATGCGCTCCCAGGCAAGTCGATATTCGACCAGAAGCCTCTACTGATCGCTCGAATGGATCAGCTGGCACGCAACGAGATCCTCCTCGACCAGATCGAGAATTCGGAGTTCGATCTCGTGGTTGTTGACGAAGCGCATCGAATGAGCGCCAGTTGGTTCTCCGGTGAGCTGAAGGCCTCGAAGAGATTCCAACTCGGCGAACTACTAAGCGAGCACGCCAGGCACTTTCTCCTGATGACCGCAACTCCGCACAACGGTAAAGAAGAGGACTTTCAGACTTTCCTCTCGCTGCTTGACCGAGATCGATTCGCAGGCCCAGGCGACAAGCGAGCCCAACGCGGCACCGTGGACGGAATCATGCGCCGGATGGTGAAGGAGAAGCTCGTCACTTTCGAAGGCCGCCCGCTCTTTCCGGAGCGAATCGCTGAGACTGCGTCCTACCGGCTGTCGGATGCTGAGCAACATCTCTACGACGAGGTCACCGAGTACGTCCGAAACGGGATGAACTTGGCCGACAAACTCGAGGGCAAACGGAAGAACACAGTCGGCTTCGCGCTCACGGTGTTGCAGCGCAGGCTGGCCTCAAGCCCCGAAGCGATTTTCCACTCCCTCCGCCGACGCACCGAGCGGCTCGAAAAGCTGCGCAGCGACCTCATAAATGGCGTTCCTGAAGATCTTGGAAGGTCCACACCAGACCAGCTCTTGGGAGATGAGCCGGACTATGACGAGTTTGATGCTGCGGAGATCGAGGAGGCGGAGGAAGAGCTCGTCGACGCCGCAACCGCGGCGAGGACTGCGGCAGAGCTTGAGACCGAGATCCTTGATCTGAAGCGGCTGTCTGATATCGCTCGCAAGGTACTGGACAGCCAACTCGACGTGAAGTGGCGCGAGCTTCGGGGGGTCCTCGAAGCTCAGATTCTTCAAAGGGACGGCGAGTCGCCGCGAAAGTTGATCGTCTTCACGGAGCACCGGGACACGCTCAACTATCTTGTGCGACGGGTGACGTCGCTCTTGGGGAGCATCGACGCAGTCGTCTCGATACACGGCGCCGTTCCGAGATACGAACGCAGGCGAATCACGGCGGAGTTCACTTCCAACCCCGACGTGCAGGTCCTGATTGCGACGGATGCGGCCGGGGAAGGCCTGAACCTGCAGGCCGCGCATCTAATGGTGAACTACGACCTGCCGTGGAATCCCAACCGAATCGAGCAGAGATTCGGTCGCATCCACAGGATCGGACAGACGGAGGTGTGCCGGCTGTGGAATCTCGTCGCCGAGGACACCCGTGAAGGCGAGGTGTTCATTCGGCTTCTCGACAAGATCGAAGAACAGCGCGCGGCCTATGGCGGCGAAGTATTCAACGTTCTGGGAACCTCGCTCGGAGAGATGTCGCTCGCGAAAGTCCTGCGTGAGGCCATCCGCTACGGCGAACAGCCCGAGGTGCGTTCTCGGATGTTCGAGGTGATCGACGAGGGTGTTGCAGCTGGCCTCCGTGAACTCATCGACGAGGGCGCGCTCGCAAATGAGGTCTTGGCCCCAAGCGATCTGGAGGACTTGCGCCGGCAGATGGAGGATGCGCGAGCCAAAAGGCTTCAGCCACACTTCATTCGTGATGCGTTCCTCGAAGCTTTCTCCCGGCTTGGAGGTCGTGTCGAACGACGGGAGCGTGGTCGCTACGAGATCACGCACGTTCCGCCGGACGTGCGCGAGAAGGCGGGGCGCTCCCCTGTAGCGAGGCGATACGAGCGAATCACGTTCGAGCTAGAGACTGTCGACCTGCCCGATTTGTCACGTGCAGAACTGCTGGCACCTGGGCACCCGCTCCACGATGCGGTTCTGAATCTCACCGTGGAAAGACTCGGTCCCGTCCTGGATCGTGGGGCGATTCTCACCTCGAGTGCGATCTCGACTCCGACTCTTCTGGTTGGAGTAGTCAACGAGGTGCAGGACGCGATGGGCGAGTCGGTTGGGAAGCGGTTCGGGTATGCAACCGTCGGTGAAAACGGGGTCGTCGAGGAGGCGGGACCCGCGCCATACCTTGACTACTCACCCGCATCGGATCTCGATATCGAGCAGGGGCGGGCACTTCCTTGGTTGACCGAGAGCGAGCGCTCTGCCGTGTCCTGGATCATTGCACAACAGT
>JAQSCR010000194.1 GCA_029945495.1 Pseudolabrys sp.
ACGGCCGCGCCGGCTTCATCACGCAGATTCTGGCGATGGTCGGCGTCGACCCGGTGACATTCTCGCGGTTGCTGTTTTCGCCGCAGGGGCTGGCCTTTGCCGCGTCCTATTACCTGATTCCGCGCGTGGTGATGCTGCTGCTGCCGGTGTTCGTGAATTTCGACATCGCGCAATTCACCGCCGCCGAGTCGCTCGGCGCGACGCGCGGCCGCATGATCCGCGATATCCTGATCCCGCAGATCATGCCGACCGCGGTGACCGCATTCTGCCTGATCGCGGCGGTGGCGATCGGCGCCTATGGCACAGCGCTGGCTTTGGTCGGCACGCAGGTCAACATTCTGCCGCTGCAGCTCTACAGCATGATTTCGGAAACCGGCTCGGATTTTCCGGCGGCGGCGGCGCTCTCCTTGCTGCTTATGGCGCTGTGCTCGTGTATCATCGCCGTCGGCGAGGTCGTGGCGGCCCGGCACGAGAGGCAAGATGCTCACGCTCGATGAGACCGCGAAATGTCTTTATAATTCGGCAAGCCACGAGCGCTATGACCCGGCGGCGCACGGCTGGCGCGCGGCGCCTGTGTCTGGCGGCGCTGCTATTTCATTGCGCGCGGCCGCGACCTGGCTGCAGCGCCGTTCCGGCCATCCGCTCAGGCAGCCCGTGGCGGTGATCGGCCCGCGCGAGGCGACCAGCGAGCAATTGACGATGGCGGCGGCGCTCGGCGAGAGCCTCGGCGGCATCGGCTTTTCGGTGGTCTGCGGTGGGCGGCAAGGCATCATGGAAGCGGTCTGCCGCGGCGTTGCCGCCGCCGGCGGCATCAGCATCGGGCTGTTGCCGGAAACCGACGCCGAGCACGCCAACCCCTATGTCACGGTTCCGATCGCGACCGGCATCGGCGAGGCGCGCAACGTGCTGGTGGCGCGCGCCGGCTTTTGCCTGGTCGCCATTGGCGACAGTTACGGGACGTTATCGGAGGTCGCGCTCGGCCTGCAATTCGGCCGGCCGGTGATCGGACTGAGCGGCGCCGCGCAAGTGCCCGGCGTGCGCCACCTCGATGGCGTAGACGCCGCCATCGATGCCGTTGCGGCCCTTGCCCTTGGGCTGCCGGCCTAAAACGCCGCATCGCCTTGCATAGACTGAGTCTTGCACATACTGAAAATCTGAAATCCGGCAAGCGGCAGCCGCATTTATGCGGCGCGGTCCGGTTCACCGCCGCCGTGCGCCGTGGTATCAACCCGCGGACAGTACGACCGGCGTTTTCGGCATAACGGGAGGTTTCCTTGGGCAAGCAGTTCTCACTCACCACCACCGACCAGCACAAACTTGGCGCCTATCGCGCCGACCCGGTGGGCAAGCCGAAGGGCGGCATCGTCGTGGTGCAGGAGATTTTCGGCGTCAATCATCACATCCGCGCGGTCTGCGATCGGCTGGCGGCGCTCGGTTATGTCGCGGTGGCGCCGGCGGTATTCGACCGTTTCGTGCGTGATTTCGAATGCGGCTATACGCCGGACGAGATCGCCAATGCGCGCAGCTATCTCGGCAACATCAACTGGGACAACATGGTGCACGACATGGCGGCGGCGCAGGCCGACATGAAGGGCGTCGGACCGATCGGCGTGATCGGCTTCTGCATGGGCGGCACCGCGGCGTTTCTCGCCGCCACCCGCCTGCAGGGCATTGCCGCCTCGGTGTCGTTCTACGGCGGCAGCATCGTCAAGTTCGCCGACGAGAAGCTGAAGTGTCCGATGCAGATGCACTTCGGCGAGAAGGACGAAGGCATTCCGATGAGCGTGGTCGACGAGGTCAAGGCCAAGCAGCCGGAAGCGGAAATCTATGTCTACGCGAACGCGCCGCACGGTTTCTATTGCGACGAGCGCGCCAGCTATCGCAAGGAATCAGGCGACCTGGCCTGGAGCCGGACGCAGGAATTTTTCAGCAAGCACATGAAGTGACAAAACGAACGCACAGCGTTTGTTTTGTCATCATCGGGCCGGCGCCATCAGCGCGTTGACGTGCGCCGTCGACGCGCTATGGCGCCGTGACCCGGTGATCCCGATGATTGAGGCACTGGGCTCCTAAGCGGGATGGCCGGGTCAAGCCCGGCCATGACAACGGATAGGCCTACACAGCCACCGCCGGCTTGCGCGCTGGAATTGTCATCGCCGCCACGCCGATGATCACGCAGACAAGGCCCACCCACGCGGTCGGGCTGAGATTTTCGCCCAGCAACATCACGCCGATCGCGACGCCGATCGGCACGCGCAGATAGGCTTGGGCGGTCGTGCCGACCGAGCCCAGAGTCTGGATCAGCCGGAAGTAGATGACAAAGGCTAACGCGGTCGAGAAGATTGCGAGCCCGAGCAGGGCGACAATGGAAGACGTAGACGGCGCCAGAGTCCAGGGCCGGTCGACGACGATGCTGACAGGAATGAGAATGGCCGCGCCGCATATCAGCGAGCCTGCCGCCGGCATGATCGGATCGAGGCCCTTGAAGCCGCGGCCGAAGATCGCCGCGCCGGCGTAACAGACCGTCGCCGCGACGATAGCGAGTTGCGCCATCAATGCCTCACCGAGTCCGTTAAATGCCTGGACGCCGACGATCAGGCTCGTACCGGCGATACCGGCAATGACGCCGAGCAATTTGCGCGCGGTCACCGCCTCGTGGCGCGTGATGACGACCGTCAACAGAAACGTGAATATCGGCGAGGTCGAATTGAGAATGGTGGCGAGCCCCGCATCCACCGATCGTTCCGCCCATGCGATCAGCGTGAACGGGATGACGCTGTTGAGGCAGGCCTGAAACAGGAATCGCCGCCAGGTCGCGGCATCTTTCGGCAGCGCCAAGCCGCGCGACCGGATAATGACGAGAAGAATAGAGCCGGCAATCAGCGTGCGCGCGCCGATCAAGGTGACCGGCGGGATCGTCGCCACGCCGAGCTTGATGAAGGTGTAAGACGCGCCCCACAAGGTGGCGAGGGCGAGCAATAGCGCCAGTTCAGATTTGAGATTTGTCTTTGGGGTGGTCATGTCGCGGCGCGCCTCAAGAGCCAATGGTCGGAATCCATTGGCCCTTGTAAGGCGAATAATCGGGAGAAGCTTCGGTGGCGGCCGAAGTGAGCGCTGCCGGAAAGGCCGCGGCGGCTAGAACCAGCGCTCCTTCACCACCACGGTATCGCCGGGGCGAAGCGGGAAGTTGAGCGGCACTTCGCCGTTGATCTGCTGGCCGGGGGCGTTACGGGTGAGTTGCACCTTGCTCTTTGAGGCGCGCGGGGCAAAGCCGCCGGCGATGGCGATCGCGGT
>JAQSCR010000195.1 GCA_029945495.1 Pseudolabrys sp.
TGATGGTGTTGTGCGGCCTGTCGATTGCGGGTTTTACTTTTTCTGTCTTTATCGATGTGCTGACGCGCGAGCTCGGCTTCGCGGTGTTGTGGCTCCAACTGGTCACCACCGGCTTCTTTGCCTGGGGCATCTTCATCGGCATGGCGACCGCGACGCGGCGCATCGATCATCTCAATCTGGTCGAGATCACCAAGGGTATGAGCGGTCCGAGCCGCACCTTCATGGAGGTCGCGAACCGGCTGGTCATATTGGTGGTCGCTGTGTGCATGGTGGTGTTCGGCATCCAGAATTTCATGAACGACCTTGGCAGCTTCCGGGCGCCGTCGCTTATTCCGCTGGCCACCTATACCGCGAGCGTGCCGATCGCCGGCGCGCTGATCGTGCTGTTCTGCGTCGAACAGCTGGTCAATGGCTGGCGCAATGGTTTCGAAGGGCCGGAAGACAAAGACGACTTCGCGGGAATTGTGAAATGAGTCACGGGTCGATTCTCCTGATCATGACGGCCTGCTTCCTGGTTTTTGGCTATATGGGCGTGCCGGTGGCCTTCGCGTTGATGGCCGGCGTGCTCGTCTCGTGCATGCTGACGCCGATCAGTATGCAATCGATGATCGGCCAGATGTTCCACGGCATCGACACCGAGATCCTGCTGGCGGTGCCGTTCTTCCTGCTGGTCGGCGAGTTGATGACCTCGGCCAATGTCACCAACCGCATGATCCGCCTGGCGCAGACCATGGTCGGCCATATGCGCGGCGGGCTGGCGCAGGTGGTGACATTGTTCAGCATGTTCTTTGCCGGTGTTTCGGGGTCGTCGACCGCCGACGTCGCGGTGTTGAGCCGCACCGTCGCGCCGGAAATGGGCAAGGAAGGCTACGACCGCGCCTTCACGGCCGCGCTGATCGCCTGTGCCTCGACCATGGCGAACCTTATCCCGCCGAGCATCATGGCGGTGGTCTATGGCGCGACCGGCAACGTCTCGATCGGCGGATTATTCTTGGCCGGCATCGTGCCCGGCGTCCTGGTCGGCATCGGGCTGATGATCTACTCGCACTTTTTCGGACCGGTCGGCATCAAGAAGGCGAGGGCCAGCCTGTGCGAATTCGCCGATGCGGCGCGCCAGGCTATCCTGCCGTTGATGATCCCGGTGATCATCATGGGCGGCATTCTCACCGGCTGGTTCACGCCGACCGAGGCCGGCATGGTCGCCTCGGTTTATATCCTGCTGGTGCTGGTGCCGTTGCTGGCGCGCGGTCACATCCGTCATCTGCCGCGCGATTTCGTCTACACCGGCTTGCTGTATTCGATCCCGCTGGCGCTGGTTGCGGCGGCATCGGCGTTCGGCTGGATGCTGGCCTATCTGCGTGGCCCCGATATCGTTTCCGGCTGGATCGAAGTGATCGCCGGCACCGACGGCCGCATCATCATGTTGCTGCTGGTGCTGGTGTTTATCGTGATCGGCGATTTCATGGATGCCGTGCCGGCGATCATCATCTTCATGCCGATCGTCATCAAGCTCAACGAGCTCGGCAGCATCAAGCCGTTGCATATGGGCGTCGTCATCATCACGACGTTGGTGTTCGGGTTGATTACACCGCCTTACGGACTGTCGTTGCTGGTGGCGTCGAAATTCGTCGGCGTCTCGTTCGGCAAGGCGATGCGTGCGTCGCTGCCAATCTATGTCGTGTTCTTCTTCGCCATCGGCTTCACGGTGCTGTTCCCGGACATCGTGCTCTATCTGCCGAAGCTGCTGCTGCCGGAATCGGTCGGCTGCTTCAAGAGCCCGTCCGGCACCGGCTATATCTGCCCGCCGTAACTTATTTTATTGCGCATGATCTTGTCCGAAAACCGGTTCCCACTTTTCGGGATCATGCGCTGTGCGGCTCGATCAGTTCGATGCGATTGCCGAACGGATCGTCGACGTGGCGGCGATCGCAGCCTTCGAGCGGTTCGTCGGCGGTGACATTATAGCCGCCCTGCGTTGCCTTGACGATCATCCCGGCGAGATCCTCGACGATGAAGGCAGGATGCGCTTTGCGTGCCGGGATGAAGTTCTTTTCCACGCCGAGATGAACCTGCAAGGCGCCGATCTCGAACCAGCAGCCGCCGCGCGCCGCCAGCACCGGCGGTTTCGTCTTTTCGGACATGCCGAGAACGCCGCAGTAGAAGGCGCGGGCTTCCTCTTCGCGTGCGGCCGGCATCGCAATCAGAATGTGATCGATGTGACGCACCGGCATGTCGTGCTCCCGTGGCTTTAAGCCTGCACCGAATAGCCGCCGTCGACGGCGATGGCCGCGCCGGTAACGAAGTCGGACGCCGCGCTTGCGAGAAACACCGCGACGCCGGCGAAATCGGCCGGCTCGCCCCAGCGCTGCGCCGGCGTACGCGCCAACACCCGGTCGTGCAGGCCTTCGACCTGCTCGCGCGCTTTCTTGGTCAGTTCGGTGTCGATCCAGCCCGGCAGGATGGCGTTGACCTGGATGTTGTCTTTCGCCCAGGCGACCGCGAGCGACTTCGCCATCTGTACGATGGCGCCCTTGCTCGAGGCGTATGGCGCCGCATAGGACGAGGCGAAGGTCGACATCATCGAGCCGATATTGATGATCTTGCCACCGCCGGCGCGCTTCATGTGCGGGTAGGCGGCCTGCGAACAGAAAAACGCACTGGTGAGATTGGTGTTCATCACCAGGTGCCAATCCGCCGCGGTCAGGTCTTGCGGCTGCTTGCGCACGCTGGTGCCGGCGTTGTTGACGAGAATATCGAGCCGGCCGAATTTAGCCGCGGTCTGATCGATGGCCTGATGGCAGGACGCTTCCTGGAGGACATCGAGTTCGATAAACTCGGCCTGCGCGCCGGCTGCCTTCAGCTCCGCCAAAGCCGTCTGCGCCTTGGTCTTGTTGCGCCCGGCAATCACCACGGTAGCGCCGGCGGCCGCCAGGCCCTTGGCCATGCCGAGGCCGATGCCGCCATTGCCGCCGGTGACGAAGGCGACCCGTTTCTGTAAATCGAAAGGTGTCATCGCAACTATTCCCCCCTTGTATTCACGTTTGGCGCCCCATCTGTCCCGATGGCGGTCGCCGCACTATCGCACGGCCGGCCGGGCCGGAGCAGGTGGGGCGCGCAGCCTTTCGCACAGGCCGTTGGGCCTGGAACGCCGCCGAAAGGGGGCCGAACCGGCTGGCGCGCCGGCGTAATGCGGCATGACAGCGCGTTGTAAGGTGCCCTTGCGTCCCCTATAACCCCTCCCAACTAAGAGCCAGCCGGTACAAACTGCCCGGCTGC
>JAQSCR010000196.1 GCA_029945495.1 Pseudolabrys sp.
CCTTCTTGATGCCGGCCGCGACGATCGCCGTCGGCCCGACCGTGATATCGGCGGCGCCTGCGGCGACCGCTTCAAAGGCTTCCGCGCCGCCGCGATAGACCGTCAGCTCGGCGTCGATGCCTTCCTTTTTGAACAGGCCCTGCCGGAGCGCGGTTTCTGAAATGATCGTCGGGTAGTAGGTTTTGGTCGGCAGCGCGACCCGGACTTTCTCCTGCGCGATTGCCGGCGACGCACCCGCGAGGGCGGCGGCAAAACCAAACACCGCCACGGCGGCGGCAACCTTCGTCGATAAACGATTCAAACCGAACGACATCATGGCCTGCATCCTCCCCGCCAGCGTTTCCAAGACTGCGGTCGCGCGCTGCCTCGTATCGATCGAGCAGGCTTCGCCGCTGTGCCCTGAATAGTGACAGTTGAAGGATGGAGTGACAAGCCGGTCGCGGCCAGCCTGCCCACCGCCTGTGGCCTTTGCCCACCCGCAGCGCGTAGATTTTGGAAAATCGCCGGCGCGTCGGACGATCAGCCGCGAATAGCGGCCTTGATCTTGGCGACGTCGGCGCCTGGCGCGCGCGCCGCGTCGATAATGCGCGCTTCGGTCTTGAGCAATTTGTCGAGCGCCGCCCGCAGCGCGCCGATCTTGTCGATCGGTACGACGATGGCGCCATGGCGGTCGAAGTGAATGAGATCGCCGCTGGTCACCGGCATGCCGTGCACAGTCACATCGCGGCCGAAATCGACGACATGCACATAGGCGTGCGACGGCGAAATCGATCCGGCCAACATTTGAAAGCCCGGGGCGATCTGGGGGACGTCGCGGACCGAGCCATTGGTGATGGTGCCGATGCAGCCGAGCGCCTTATGGACGTTCGATTGCACTTCACCCCAGAATGCGCCGTAACCGGCCGGATCGTCGAGGTCCTGGATCACGACTACGCTCGGCTGCGGCTCGGCCGCTACGTAATCGAGATAGTCCATACGTTTCGACATGTAGCCGGCGTCGCCGAGCCCGAAGGCATCCTTGGATCGGATCGTCACGGTCTTGGCGTAAGCGAGCATCGGCGGCAGATCGGGAAACGGACAATGCAGATGCCGCGTCGTGAAGCCGTGGCCGCGGCGCTCGGGCGCGACCATCTCGACGATATTGCACACGGTCGGCGTATCGATCGAGCGCAGGAATTCGGCATCGGCCTCTGAAATCGTCATGGCGTCCTCTGATTGTCCGGCGGTTCTGTTTGAAAATAGCGACCCGTGAGCGGAAACGATGAAAAACCTTGCGATTAATGCCGCCCCTGTCAATGCGGCGACGCGGGGCGGCGACCCGAGAAAATATACCCAAAAACGGGAATATGTATGATAATGTAACCTAAGGACGCAACGGATGGGCCTTGGCCAACATGCATCTCGAGCGACGCATACTGGTGACCGGCGGCGCCGGGTTTCTCGGCTCGCATCTATGCGACCGGCTGCTGGAAACCGGCGCGCATGTCATTTGCGTCGATAATTTTTTCACCGGCGCGCATCTCAATGTCAGCCATCTGCACGGGAATCCGCATTTCGAACTGATCCGGCACGACGTTTCGCTGCCGCTCTATATCGAGGTCGACGAGATTTATAACCTGGCCTGCCCGGCCTCGCCGATTCATTACCAGCGCGATCCGGTACAGACGACCAAGACCAGCGTTGTCGGCGCGATCAACATGCTCGGTCTCGCCAAGCGCTGCAAAGCGAAGATCTTCCAGGCCTCGACGTCGGAAGTTTACGGCGATCCGACGGTTCACCCGCAGACCGAGGAATATTGGGGCAACGTCAATCCGATCGGCTCGCGCTCCTGCTACGACGAAGGCAAGCGCTGCGCCGAGACATTGTTCTTCGATTATCGCCGCCAGCACGACATGCCGATCAAGGTCGGCCGCATCTTCAACACCTACGGGCCGCGCATGCATCCGAATGACGGCCGGGTGGTGTCGACATTCATCGTGCAGGCGCTGACAAGGCAGGACATCACTCTGTTCGGCGACGGCTTGCAGACCCGCGCCTTCTGCTATGTCGATGATATGGTCGATGGCATCATTCGCCTGATGGCGACCGGCGACGCGGTCACTGGGCCGATCAATCTGGGCAATCCGCAAGAATTCACCATGGCGGAATTGGCGGCCAGAATCATCGAGATGACCGGGTCGCCATCGCGCATCGTCCATCGCGCACTGCCGGACGATGACCCGAAGCAGCGGCGGCCGGACATTTCGCGCGCCAACGAACTGCTCGGTTGGTCACCAAAAGTCCGGATCGAAGCGGGCCTGGCGAAGACCATCGACTATTTCGAAAATCTGCTGAAGACGAAAGACATTCATGCGATGATGAACCGTACCGCCTAGCGTTTCGCCGAAGTCCGGCTGCTGTCGTTTTCGAACCATGCGCCGGCGTCACGGCTGCCCGCCGGCGCCGGACGGAAGACAACCCCGGCGTCCGTGGTGTAGGCTAGCGCTCCGTTCCGGCGCCCGCCGGATTGCCGCGAGCGATTGCCCCCGAATGTCGAATCGATTGATCTTCAGCGACTTTTCCGATGCCAAGACCAGCCCGCCGCTTGGCGTTCCGATCGAGGTGATGCCGGGAATTGTCTGGATTCGCCTAGCGCTGCCGTTCCAGCTCAACCACGTCAATATTTACCTGATCGACGACGGCGACGGCTGGGCGGTGTTCGACACCGGCCTGGGCGATGCGGCCACGCAAGCCGTCTGGACCAAGCTCCTGGCCGACCATATCGACCGGCCGCTGACGCGGCTGATCGTCACCCACTACCATCCCGACCACATCGGCATTGCCGGCTGGCTCTCCGAGCGATTTCGTCTGCCGGTCTATATGAGCGAGACCGAATATCTGCTCAGCCGGAATATCCATCTCGATCCTGGTGCGCTCGACGCGCCGCACTACCGCGAATTTTATCTGCGTCACGGGCTCGGCGCCGAGGCGACGCAGCGGGTGGTCACGCAAGGCCACGCATACTTGCGTCTGGTGACCGGGTTGCCGCCGACCTTCGAGCGGCTGATGACGCAGGACCGGCTCAGAATCGGCCGCCGCGATTTCGTGGTGCTCACCGGCGCCGGGCATTCGCCCGAGCAGATCGTGATGTATTGCGAGGCCGACGGAATCTTCTTTTCGGCCGATCAGGTGCTGAACAAGATTTCGCCGAATGTCAGCGTCACCGCGACCGACCCCAACGGCGATCCGCTGCGCTATTACCTGCGCTCGCTGGATACGC
>JAQSCR010000197.1 GCA_029945495.1 Pseudolabrys sp.
TTGGGCGTCATCGGCATCATCTACGAGAGCCGCCCCAACGTCACGGCGGATGCCGGCGCGCTGTGTCTGAAATCCGGCAATGCCGCGATCCTGCGTGGCGGCTCCGACTCGACGCAGTCCAGCCGCGCCATTCATGCCGCTTTGGCCGAAGGCCTGCGCGAAGCCGGCCTGCCCGACGCCGCCATCCAGTTGATCCCGACGCGCGACCGCGCCGCGGTAGGCCTCATGCTCACCGGCCTCGACGGCAATATCGACGTCATCGTGCCGCGCGGCGGCAAAAGCCTGGTCGCGCGCGTGCAGGACGAGGCACGCGTGCCGGTGTTCGCGCATCTCGAAGGCGTCGTGCATGTCTACATCGACAAGGCCGCCGATCTCGCGATGGCCCGAACAATCGTGCTCAACGCCAAGATGCGCCGCACCGGCGTCTGCGGCGCCGCCGAGACTTTGCTGGTGGATCGCGCCGCGGCGGCGACGCATCTCAAGCCTTTGGTCGAGATGCTCATCGACGCCGGCTGCGAAATCCGCGGCGACAAGGCCGTGCAGGCGATCGATAGCCGCGTCAAGCCCGCGAGCGACGACGACTGGCGCACCGAATATCTCGACGCCATCATCACCGTAGGCTTGGTCGACGGCGTCGACGCGGCGATCGCGCATATCGAGCGCTACGGCTCACACCACACCGACGCGATCATTACCGCCGACAAAGCCGCCGCCGAGAAATTCCTCGCCCAGGTCGACTCGGCCATCGTGCTGCACAATACGTCGACGCAATTCGCCGACGGCGGCGAATTCGGCTTCGGCGCTGAAATCGGCATTGCCACCGGCCGTCTTCACGCGCGCGGGCCGGTCGGCGTCGACCAGCTCACAACCTTCAAATACCGCATTCGCGGGAACGGTCAGACCCGACCGTGATCGCGCAGCAATTGGCCCGCCAGAAACTCGCCGACAACGAGCGGATCATCCCGCCGCATGCCCCCGGCATGCGCATCGGTCTGTTCGGCGGCACTTTCGATCCGCCGCATCAGGCGCATCTCGACGCCACGCTGCTGGCGATGAAGCGGCTCAAGCTCGACCGCGTCTGGTGGCTGGTGACGCCCGGCAACCCGCTCAAGAACACCAGCCATCTCGCCCCGCTCGCCGAGCGCCTCGCCGCGGCGCGCGCACTCACCCATCATCCGCGCATCGACGTCACCGGGCTCGAGGCGGTCATCAACACGCGCTATTCCTTCGACACGATCTCGTGGCTGATCAAGCGCTGCCCGCGCGTGCAGTTCGTCTGGATCATGGGCGCCGACAACTTGCGTCACTTCCATCGTTGGCAGAAATGGCGCGGCATCGCGGAGCTTATTCCGATGGTGGTGGTCGACCGGCCGGGCCCGAGCCTTTACGCCTCCGGCTCCACTGCCGGCCAGGCGCTGGCGCGCTTTCGCATTCCGGAGAACGCCGCCGCGTCGCTGCCCGGCCGGCGCGCGCCGGCCTGGGCCTTCCTGCACGGGCTGAAATCCGGTCTGTCGTCGACGGCGCTGCGGGCGATGCGCAAACAGCCGGCCACCGCCGATGCAGCGAAGGCTGGCGAAAAACCCGCGAAATGACTATGTTATCGGCGACACGGCGCCCGCAGGCGCGCGGCTTGATCGATATTCACCTGACGTGATCTGAACGGACTGAAAGGACACCTACCCCCTGGCAAAATCTGCATCCACCGGCACCGCCAAACGCGCGACGGCTTCGAAGAAGCCCCGCGCCGGCAAAGGCAAAGCCTCGTCGAAATCATCCAAGAACGATCCCAAGCGCCCGTCGAAGAGCGCAACGCGCGCCGCCTCCAAGCCGCCGAAAAATTCGTCGAAGAATTCGCCCAAGAAGTCTGGCAAGAGTTTTTCCAAGAACAAGGCTGCCGCGAAGAAGAAGCCGCTGGCGCCCGCTGTCGTTGCGCCACCCAAGCCGAAGACCTCCGCGGAAATCTTGCGCGACAACAAGGTGCTCGGATTCATTCTCGCCAGCATGGACGAGATGAAGGCCGAGGAGACGGTTACCATCGATCTGTCCGATAAATCCTCCATCGGCCAGGTCATGGTGGTGGCGACCGGCCGCTCCAACGTGCATCTCGGCTCGATCGCCGACCGCGTCGTCAAGGACCTGAAGGCGCAGGGCATCACCGGCATCGGCGTCGAAGGCTTGCGCCAGGGCGACTGGGTGCTGATCGACGCCGGCAGCGTCATCGTCCATCTGTTCCGCCCCGAAGTGCGCACCTTCTACAACATCGAGAAGATGTGGAGCGCGTGAGTTAGACGTAGCCGCGCATGCGGTGCGCTCCCTCTCACAATCCAACTCGGGCATGCCCGAGTTGGGCATCGAAAATTCCAACGTCGGATATATCCGACTTTGGATGGCGAGAGGGTTGGGGTGAGGGGGCCTAGAACTCTCGATAGTCCATACCCCCTCACCCGAACCGCTTCGCGGTTCGACCTCTCCCTATGGGAGAGGTGAAGAGCAGAAACTGCTAACATCAATCCATGCGCATCATCATCGCCGCCGTCGGCAAACTGAAATCCGGCCCCGAAACCGAACTGTCCGAGCGTTACGCCAAGCGCGCGACGCAGACCGGCCGCGCGCTGGGCTTGAAAGCCATCGAAGTCATCGAGATCCGCGAAAGCCGCGCCGACGAGGCCGGCAAGCGCATGCTGGAAGAATCGATTGCGCTGACCACGATCATTCCGCCCGGCGCCGCCGTCGTGCTCCTCGACGTCAAAGGCGAGAACCGCGACAGCGAGCAACTTGCCGCGCAGCTTTCCGCCTGGCGCGCCAACGATATTCCAGCCGTGGTCTTCATTATCGGCGGCGCCGACGGCTTCGCGCCGTCGCTGCGCGACAAGGCGCAACTCCGCCTCTCCTTCGGTGCCGCCACCTGGCCGCACCAGCTGGTGCGGGTCATGCTGCTCGAGCAGCTCTACCGCGCCACCACCATCCTCCCCGGGCACCCGTATCACCGGGCGTGAGCAGAAGCTTGCGCCAACCTCCGTGTCCCGCGCGCGCTGCAATGCGAAGCGTTGCGGCGCAGACCCGGGACCCCGCTTGCGTGCAAGCAACCGGGGCCCCGGATCAGCGACGCGTCACTTTCGTGCCGCATCGCGTCCGGGGCACGAAAATAACCCCTTGACTGTTTTAATCCCTAGGATTATATAGGTGTCATCCCGTCCCATCTACCGAGGGGCGTTTGATCAGCGTCGTCAGATGCTGGGGCGGGGAGCGGTGGCCGGTG
>JAQSCR010000198.1 GCA_029945495.1 Pseudolabrys sp.
GCGGACGTCACATCGTCCGATGGCTGCTTCGGCGTCGCTGGCGGCGAATAGCCGCGCGGCGGCGGGCTCTCCGTCACGATCGGCGGCGACGCGACCGGCTCGCGGGGAGCGGCGAATTTTTCGTTCCTGTCGGCGGCTTTGGAGTCGAAGCGCGGTGTCGGGCGGATCGGCGTCGGCCCGAGCGTGCCCGGCGGCGGCGCGCTCAGCACGGCGCGGCGCGGGCCTGGTGGCGGTGGCGGCGGAGGCGGCGGTGTCTCGCTGCGCAGTTTCCAGCGCGGCGTGGTCGCGGCCGGCGGTTGCGGCGGCGCGGCAGCGGCACGCGGTTTCGGCGCCGGGGCGCGCGGACGCGGCGGCGGCGCGACCTCCACCTCGTCTTCCTCATCGTCGGCGGTCACCGACGGTTCGGGACGGCGTTCGAGACTGGCGCGGGCAGCGGGCTTTTTCACCGCGCGATCGCTGGTGCGCTCCTGGGTGCCCTCGCCCGGCTGCGGCACATGGATGATGCGCGGGCCGCGCTGATAATCCAGCATATAAGGCGCCGCCGGCGCATTGGCGCTGACCGCCAGTTGCGCCATGCGGATGACGGCGGGCGCGGCTTCGCCGTCGGCGGCGACCGCTTCGGTGACGACAGCCGCTTCGGTAAGGACGGCGGCGGGCGCATGATTTGCACTATCGACACGCACCAGCGACAGCGCGCCGGCGATGATCGCCGCTGTCAGCAGGCCGATGGTCAATGGCTTTTTCAAATGCCCTGCCCTGCCGATGGCCTAGCGCCGCGCGATGCTGCGGATGATGTGATCGACCGAAATCTGGCCGGCGCCGCGCGAGATCAGCACCAGCAATATCGCCGCCCAGTAGATATGCGTGGTGAAGAGCGCCTGCGGCATCACGAAGACCGAAATCATCGCCGTCATGATCAGCAGGCCGAGCGCGGCGAAGCGCGAGCCGAAGCCGATCACCAGCATCAGCGGCAGGATGAACTCGGCATAGCTCACCAGATAGGCGGCCAGCATCGGCGGCACCGGTATCGGCGGATACTGCACCGCAAAGGCGGTGAAGGTTTCCGCCTTCACCTGCAGCGGCAGCACCACGGAAAAGTCGAAGCCGCGCCGGAAATCGAAGTTGGCGTAATCCAGCGGATTGAACGACAGCCGCGGGCCGTCGATCCGGGTCTGGCCGTCGAGGAAGAACACGCGCGCCATGATCAGCCGCAGCGCCAACGCCACCAGGGCATAAGGCACGAACGAACAGGCGGCGATGAAACTGTCGACGGTCAGGCCGATCACCGAGCGCGAGCGCCGCGCCCGTTCGTCGGCGCGCCGGGCAATCGCCGCGCTGGTCGCGAGCGCCGCGGCCACGGCCGGCGACTGCCGCACGATCGTCGAGGGCGACAGGTCCAACGGCGGCGGCGCCATCGCGGCCAGCCGGTCGGCGAGCCGGGACATGGCGGCTTCGCCGGAGGCGCGCTCGGCCAAATTGGGCAGACGTGTCGTATTGCTGATCATGGTCGCCACTCCGTCGGGATTTGCCCGGACCATAGCCAACCGGCCGGGGCTCGCGGCGTTTTCCCGATTCCACGGTTAAACGGTTAATCGGACAGGCGATTTGCCGGCCGCCGCCAGGCGCAATGCCATTGCGCAAAAACGCCGCACGTGGTCCTGTTCTTGCTTGGCGAGAAGCTGCTGCCGCAACAAAGCGCAAGCTTGCGTCAATTCCGGCATGGACCAGCCTTGTGCGGAAGGGCAAAATTTGGCATGGTCTATTAGGACAGTAATGCTGTCCTAATCACGTCAAGTCCGCGATCCTAAAGGGTGCATCGGAACGGCACGCTGCGATCTTGGGCTCCGCGGACGAGGTGAGTACGCCGGACGCGCCGGCGAGGCAGGGCGATAATGAGCGACGGCAAGAGCAGCGCAGAATTTCTCAGCACGGCCGCGGAACCCGCGGACGACGCGCCGTTTATCGGCTCGCTCGCCGATCCGGGCACGCCGGAAGCGCAGGGCCTCTACGACCCGGCCTATGACAAGGACTCCTGCGGCGTCGGCTTCATCGCCGACATCAAGGGCCGCAAATCGCATCTGATCGTCGAGGACGGTCTGCGCATCCTGTGCAACCTCGAACATCGCGGCGCCACCGGCGCCGACCCGCGCATGGGCGACGGCGCCGGCATTCTGGTGCAGATTCCGCACAAGTTTTTCGTCAAGGAAGCGGCCAGGCTCGGCTTCACGCTGCCGGAACCCGGCCAATATGCCGTCGGTCAGTTGTTCATGCCGCAGGAAGACACCTGGCGGCAGATCATCCGCGACATCTATGCCGACGTGATCGCGCGCGAGGGTCTCACCCTCATCGGCTGGCGCGACGTGCCGAAGGACAACGCCTCGCTCGGCGAGTCGGTCAAGCCGACCGAACCGCGCCACATGCAGGTGTTCATCGGCCGCGGCAAGAAGAAGATGACCGAGGACGAATTCGAGCGCCGGCTCTATATCCTGCGCAAGTCGATCTCGAACGCGATCTATCGCCGCCGCGAGCGGCGCACCTCGAGCTATTACCCGGTGTCGATCTCGTGCCGCACGGTGATCTACAAGGGCATGTTCCTGGCCGACCAGCTCGGCAGCTATTATCCCGACCTGCACGATCCGGATTTCGAAAGCGCCATCGCGCTGGTGCATCAGCGTTTCTCGACCAACACCTTCCCGACCTGGTCGCTGGCGCACCCGTACCGCATGGTCGCGCATAACGGCGAGATCAACACGCTGCGCGGCAACGTCAACTGGATGGCGGCGCGCCAGGCGTCGGTGTCCTCGCCGCTGTTCGGCAAGGACATCAACAAGCTGTGGCCGATCTCCTATGAAGGCCAGTCCGACACCGCCTGCTTCGACAACGCGCTCGAGTTCCTCACCCAAGGCGGCTACTCGCTTGCCCACGCCGTGATGATGATGATTCCGGAAGCCTGGGCCGGCAATCCGCTGATGGACGAAGAGCGCCGCTCTTTCTACGAATACAACGCCGCGCTGATGGAGCCGTGGGACGGCCCGGCCGCGATCGCCTTCACCAACGGCCGGCAAATTGGCGCCACGCTCGACCGCAACGGTTTGCGGCCGGCGCGCTATCTGCTGACCAAGGACGACCGCATCGTCATGGCCTCGGAAATGGGCGTGCTGCCTATACCGGAAAAGGACATCATCAAGAAGTGGCGGCTGCAGCCCGGCAAGATGCTGCTGGTTGATCTCGACGAAGCCCGGCTCATTCCCGACGAGGA
>JAQSCR010000199.1 GCA_029945495.1 Pseudolabrys sp.
ACACGCCGAGATTGTGAACGAACAGCGCCATGACGCCGGCGAACGGCCCCAGGCCGACCGCCACGACGAACAGCAGTGCGAAGACGATTTCATTGATGGCGCGGCAGGAATCCATGATGCGGCGCACCGGCTGCACGACCCATTGCGGGCAGATATTGGCCGACGACAGGATCGCAAACGGCACGCCCAAAACGACGGCGAGCGCGGTGCCCCAGATCGCGATCTGGATCGTCACCACCATGTCGGTGACGTACTGCTGCCATTCGTGGAAATTCGGGTGCAGAAAGCCGGCGCCGAACTCGGCCATATTGCGCCAGTCGGTAAACAGCGCCGACACGCGGAACATCTCGGACGGCGACCAGCTCCACGCCAGCAAGCCCAGAACGAGGAGCCATCCCAGCCAGCCGCGCACCCTGGTTGCGAGCGGATATTGCGGGACGGGATGATCGGCAGCCGGGGCCGGCGCCGACCTGGCAAGCGGAGCGATCTTGGCGATCGGCGCGATAATGTCTGTCATGGTCAAAAGCGCAGGAAGGGCGCCGGGTTTAAAACCGGCGCCCTCCGCGAGCGTTAGTTGGTCGGGGTGTTCGAGGCGTTGGCGGCGAACTCACCAATCAGCTTCTTCAGCTTGGCCTGATCGTTTGCCTTGTCGGCCTCGGCAAACAGCGTGACCTGCTTCTTGAAGGCGCTGGTATCGGCCTTGTCGGCTTCGGCCTGATACTTCTTGATGTCGGCCTGGAGCGGGGCAATCTTGGCCGCCTTTTCCTCAGCCGACAGCTTGTCGTCGCCCTTGATCTTCATGATCGACTTATTGGCTTCAAGGACGCGGATCGGCAGCAGCTGATTATCGTTGGTAGGGTTGAACGGCGCCCACTGCAGACCGGCCATGACCTTGCGGGCCGTGGCCATTTCTTCCGGCGTACCGACGCGGCCGTAGCTCATGATCCAGGTGTACAGCTTACCCTTGACGTCCGACGCCAGATCCTTGCGCCAGACCAGCGGATCGCTCGGGATGAGCGGCGAGGTCCAGATGATGCGGATGTTCTTGCGGGCTTCCGGCGCGGTCACTTCGAGGCGGCGCAGGTTTTCGCTGTTGTTGGTGGCAACCGCGACCTGCTTGTTGGCGACCGCCATGCCGTTCGCTTCGTGCGACGCGTTGCGCAATGTCTTGAAGCACTGCTTCGGATCGATGTTCTTGGCGGCGAAGATGTAGCTGGTCGGCACCAGGAAGCCGGAGGTCGAGTTCGGATCGCCGATGCTGAAATCGATCGATTTGTCGCACTTGAGCACGTCGTCGAGATTCTTGATCGGCGAATCCTTGTAGACGATGAGGTGCGACCAGTAGCCGGGATTGCCGTCGGCATCGACCGACTGCGCAAACAGCTCGCCCTTAGAGCGATTAACCGCTTCCATCGCCGACTTGTTGCCGAACCAGGCGACCTGCACCTTGCCGAAGCGCATCGCCTCGATCACGCCGGCATAGTCGGAGGCATAGAAGCCGTTAATCTTGTAGCCGGTGCCCTTCGCCATCGCGGCGAGGAAGGGCTCCCAGACGGTCTTGAGGTTGGTGCTCGCTTCGGTGGCGATGATGCCGAAATTGAGTTCGGTGGTCTGGTCGCGGGCCACCGTTCCTGTGAGGCCGGTCGCTACGGCCAATACCGTGCCGATAAGGGCTAGCTTTCGCATGTCGCATCTCCTGTTTTGACTGCGTTTAAGTTTCTTTTACGGACGTCAAACGCGAGCGAAGCGCCGCGTCTTCAGGCGGATATCCGCTCGATCTCGATCGCCATTTTCATGGCCGCTACGGCGGCGGGCAGCTCGGCGGCGCCATTGGAGCGCGCGCCGCGCGTCTGCTCTTCGAATGACGGCAGGAACAATTCCTCGGATTCGGCGCCGTAGATCTGGTTGAGGAAGGCCGGCGTCAGCGCGCATGAAGGGCCGTCATAGGCGACCTTGCCGGCCTTGAGCGCGATCGTGCGCGGACAGTATTTCAAAGCGTATTCGACCTGATGCAGCGAGATGAAGACGGTCAGGCCGTCATTGCGATTCATGTCGGCGAGCAGATCCATGACGCGGCGGGCCGAGGCCGGATCGAGCGACGCGATCGGCTCGTCGGCGATCAGCAGCTCGGCGCCCTGCACCAGCGAGCGCGCGATCGCGGCACGCTGCTGCTGGCCGCCGGACAATTCATTGGCGCGCTTGAGCGCATGCTCGGCAATGCCGACCCGCGCCATCGCTTGCATCGCCACGCGCTTGTCGGCGTCGCTGAACTGGCCGAGCGTGCCGCGCACGAGCGGCAGGCGGCCGAGCAGGCCGAAACAGACATTGGTCAGCACCGACAGCCGCGGCACCAGATTGAATTGCTGAAAGATCACACCGATGCGCGCGCGCAAGGCGCGGCCGGTGTTGAGACGGCCGTCGCGCTGGATCGGCTCGCCCATCATCTCGATGGTGCCGGCAGTGCCGTCGCGGCTGCCGTCGATCGGGGTCAGGCCGGCGATGGCGCGAATCAGCGTCGACTTGCCCGAGCCGGACGCGCCGATCAGCGCGACCATTTCGCCGCGACGCAGCGACAATGTCACGTCGTCCAGCACCGGCACGCCGCGCTGATACGACTTCGAGATGCCTCTGGCATCGATCATGGTCGGCGATGACATTCGGACCCCTCACCTTCTGTCACAATCGCTAACAACGGCCTGTGACAGTGGGATGAATTGGCCGGCGGTTTTTTGCCGTCCTCCACTTCGGCGGAAAAGATGGAACCGGCGGCCGTCAGCACGAATAGGCGTAAGGCCGGTACGGCGACTGGCCCAACGGAGCGATAGCGGTCACCTGGAACGGCGCCGTCGGCTCGCTTTGCCGTGCAATGACGATCCGATCGACGGTCACCGCCGCCGCGCCGTGCCGTTGCTCAAATTTTTCGCAGAGGAACCGCAGCGTGCGGCTGCGCTTCTGCACCGCCAGCGCGCCGGTCAACGTCATGTGAAAGCGAAAGTCCTCGCAGACGTATGGATAGCCCCAGCGCGCGAGGTTGACGATCTGGCGATCGCTCAGCCCCGGCGTCACCCGGCGCCGGCGTTCCTGCTCGCTCATCGGCGCCCGGAAGCGGTCGAATCCGCGCACGCAGGCTTCCGCCAGTGCATTGAGTAAGGGACGCGGCGACTGCGGCACCAGCGCGATAAACGAGCCAAGCTCGCGCACCGCCATGTCGCCGATCAGCACCGCGGCGTGATTGGCGGCGAAATCGGTAACCGCGC
>JAQSCR010000200.1 GCA_029945495.1 Pseudolabrys sp.
TCTTCTTCAACCCCTTCACATACTGCTTCCATCTCTCGACATAATAATCGGCGCCGCTGCGGATCATCGCATGCGCCTTCTCGTCCAGCGTGCGGATGGCGCGCGCCGGCGTGCCGACGATCAGCGAATTGTCGGGAAACGATTTGCCTTCGGTGACCAGCGCGCCGGCGCCGACCAGCGAGTTCTTGCCGATCCTGGCGCCGTTGAGCACGATCGCGCCCATGCCGATCAACGAATTGTCGCCGATGGTGCAGCCGTGCAGCATGACCTTATGGCCGATCACGCAATTGGCGCCGATCACCATGGGAAAGCCCATGTCGGTATGCAGCGTCGAGTTGTCCTGGATCTGCGAGCGCTCGCCCAGTTCGATCCACTCGTTGTCGCCGCGCAGCACCGCGCCGAACCACACGCTGGCCTCGGATTTGAGTCGCACGCGGCCGATCAGCGCCGCCGTCTCGGCCACCCAATATTGGCCGTCGGCAGGAAATTCCGGCGCCTGTCCGTCGAGTTCATAGATTGCCATGTCGCGTGCTCCCTTTCGGGAGACATAAAGCAACGAAATCGAAAAATTGGAAGTGTATTTAAGCCAGTAAAAGGCCGATGGCCTGCACCAGCACCAGGCCCGACATCAGGCTCCAGAAGCCGGCGACCAAGGTGGCGAAGAACACGAACTGGAAACGGCCGCTTTCCTGGCGTTCCCCGAGCAGCGTGTTGCGCATGATCAGGAACGGTGCGGACAGCATCAGCAGCGGCACCGCGGCGAAGGCCTGCGGGCTCGGCCCGGTCGCCAGCAGCCCGAAGCTCGGCAGTTTAGATGTCGCCAGCCGATAGGCCGAACTGCACAGCCCGGCGACGGCAAAACCGAGCGCCAACGCCAACACCATTTGGAATGACTGCGGGGACATCTGATGCCTCGAACGCGGATATCGGGGCATTAGTTGCAGCGCAGCGGCCGTCAGCGCCAGTCAAAGCTTAACAAATGGTTAACCCATTAACCGGCCGTTAACCTTGGCATGGGACAGGAGGTTCTTCGCTTTCTCGGAGCAGCAATGGCCACTCTGGCGCATCCCTCACGACAATCCACGCCGCGCCGCCCCGTCCGACGCAAGTCCGGCCATAATCCGCTCGCCGCGCCCGTGCTGGTGTTCGCCGCGGTCTGCATTTTCGCCGCCGCTTACGTCGCCTATGTGCTGTGGCCGCGCTGGCCGGATGCGCCGGTTGCGCTCGGCGCGCCGTCGCTGCCGATCGCGATCGCCGGCGCACCGTTCAATATCGAGCCGGCCGCCATTCGCATTCCGCTGCAGCGCCACGCCGGCAGCCAGAACCGCGTCGACCTTGCTTATCTGTGGCCGTCGCTGGTGCCGCCCGATCCGGCGATCAAGATCGTCGACGGTAAACCGGTCGATCCCAATGAACGGCTGTTCGTCACCATTGCGGTCAATGACGGCACCATGCCGGTCGACGAGCGCGTGCGGACCATCTATCCGCGCTATCTCGGGCCGGAGACCGCCCCCGGCGCCGACGGCATGACGGTGCGGCCGTTTGCCGACGGCACGCCCTATCAAGGCGAGGATCTCATTTACGAGCAGGCCGCGCCCGAGCGTTTCCTGGCGCGTTGCTCGCGCAAAGGATTCGGCAATTCGGGCGTCACCAATAGCGGCACGTGCCTGTTGGAGCGGCGGGTCGGCGGCGCCGACATCACCTTCCGCTTTCCGCGCGACTGGCTGAGCGACTGGCGCAACGTCGCCGCCGGCATCGACAAGTTGCTGACGCGCTGGCAGCCGACGACCTGATCGTCATTCCGGGGCGGCCGCAGGCCGAACCCGGAATCCAGATGCAAGCACATTGGATTCTTCTGGATTCCGGGTTCGCGCCATAGCGCGTCAACGCGCTTATGGCGCGCCCCGGAATGACACATTAAAAATTCGGGTTGTCTTCATCGACGAGATCGATGTCGAGGATCGGCAATTCGAGAATATAGGTCTTGCGGCCCTTCTCGGCTTCGAGGAACAGCACGCCGAGGAAATCGTCGCCGAGATAGACCTCGAGCGAGTCCATCTTCTTCGGCCGCGTCACCACGCGAATCTTCTGGTTGTCGAACTTCAGCCGCAGATAATTGGTCAGCGTCGGCACCGGCTGCATGCTCGGATCCTGGCTGACCTGGATCACCATGCGGAAATTATACGAACGCTCGCCGTCCTCGTCGTCGGCGGTCATCTCGCCGAGATCGTCCTCGCCGATGAAAACCTCGGCGATATCGCCGCCCTTCGGCACCAGACGAATATTCTGGTTGCCGAACACCTTCTTCAAATAAGCATCAAGTTTTCTGACTTCCTGCACGTCCACCGGGCGGCTCCTCTCAATAGAATATGCTGAGCTAGTTGCCCCATTGTACGCGCCAGTGCAACCCGCAATTATTGAGCGATCAGCCGTCGAGCATGATGCCGGACAGCATCTGGTCCATGGTGCGCGA
This sequence comes from Pseudolabrys sp., assembly GCA_029945495.1. GTDB lineage: Bacteria > Pseudomonadota > Alphaproteobacteria > Rhizobiales > Xanthobacteraceae > Pseudolabrys. Next base: position 2,474 of record JAQSCR010000200.1, read on the forward strand.
CGGCTCGGCACAGCCGGCCTCGCCGACCACTTTCGCCGGCACGCCGGCGACGGTGACGTTGTTCGGCACCGCTTTGATCACCACCGAGCCCGCGGCGATGCGCGCGCAATGGCCGACTTCGATATTGCCGAGAATCTTGGCGCCGGCGCCGATCCTCACGCCGCGGCGGATCTTCGGGTGACGGTCTTCGTGCTCCTTGCCGGTGCCGCCGAGCGTGACGTCATGCAGGATCGAAACGTCGTCGTCGATCACCGCGGTCTCGCCGACCACCAGACCGGTAGCGTGATCGAGGAAAATGCCGCGGCCGATTTTCGCGTGCGGATTGATGTCGCACTGGAACGCCGCCGACGAGCGGCTCTGCAGATACATCGCGAAGTCCTTGCGGCCCTTGCCGATCAGCCAGTTGGCCAGGCGATGGGTCTGGATGGCGTGGAAGCCTTTGTAGTACAGCACCGGTTCGATGAAGCGCGTCGTCGCCGGATCGCGGTCCATCGTCGCGACGATATCGGCGCGGAAGACTTCGCCGAGCGACGGCTGATCCTCGAGCGCTTCGCGGAACGCCTGGCGGATCAGGTCGCTGGACACGTCGGGATGCTCAAGCCGTTGGCTCACCCGGTGCGCGACCGCGGTCTCCAGCGTGTCGTGGTGCAGGATGTTCTCATAGATGAAGCTGGCCAGCTCGGGCTCGCGGCGCGCGATGTCCTCGGCCTCCTGGCGGATACGGCTCCACACCGGGTCGACCTTGTTGAGGGCGTTCACCGGCCGCGTTTGAACTTGAGC